>JAFAUR010000242.1 GCA_019243205.1 Acidobacteriaceae bacterium
GCATGCGCTGGAGCGATTCCGCCGTGAAGCGAAGGCCGCGTCCGCTCTCAACCATCCGAACATTTGTGTCGTTCACGACATCGGCGAGCAGGACGGAGAAGTGTTCATTGCGATGGAGTTTCTCGATGGCCTCACACTGAAGCACATTGTCACGACCGGGCCGATGGAGTTGCATACAATCCTGACGCTTGCGATTGAGATTGCGGATGCTCTTGATACGGCTCATCAGCAGGGCATCGTTCACCGTGATATCAAGCCAGCCAATATCTTCGTTACCACGCGCGGTCACGCGAAGATTCTGGATTTCGGTCTGGCGAAGGTGAGTTCACACCGCTCGGCGCACGCTTTCGCGGGTGCGGAAACCGCCACCATCCTTGCTGACGAACACCTTACAAGTCCAGGCAGCACCTTAGGGACGGTCGCCTATATGTCGCCTGAGCAGGCGCTTGGCAAGCCTCTCGATAACCGCACGGACCTGTTTTCTTTCGGCATAGTGCTGTACGAGATGACCACTGGCCAGCTTCCGTTTCGGGGCGATACTTCCGCTGCGATCTTCGATGCGATTTTGCACGGCGCGCCGACCGCGCCGGCTCGCTTGACTGGCGGCATACCGGCTGAGCTGGAGCGGATCATCAACAAGGCGCTCGAAAAAGATCGCGATCTGCGTTATCAGCACGCCTCTGAGATGCGCAGCGATCTGATGCGGCTGAAGCGCGACACGGAGTCGACTGGATGGTCCGGCTTCAGCGGAATTCCAGAACGCACCGCTGGCGTCCCGAAAAGTGCAACCTCGAACGCCGGGGCACGCGCGGAAGTGCAACCGAGTTCTATATCGGCGCGTTCGGGGCGTTTGAAAGTGATTCTGATCGCGGCGCTGTTTTTGGTTATTGCCGGAAGTGCGTTTCTCATCTGGCGTTCGCGTCACCCCGTACTTCTCGGCGGCAAGCGCAGCGTCGTCCTGGCGGATTTCGCGAATACGACCGGCGATCCTGTTTTTGACGGCTCGCTGAAGCAGGCTCTCGCGATTCAGCTCGAACAGTCTCCGTTCCTGAACATCCTTTCCGACCAGAGAGTCGCGACGACATTGCGGCTTATGGATCAGCCCCCAAATACCCGCCTGACGGCGCAAGTTGCGCGCGACGTTTGCCAACGGACGACAAGCAGCGCGGTACTCGAAAGCTCTATTGCAAGTATTGGCAGTCAGTACCTCATTGCGATGAAAGCTCTGAACTGTCAGACGGGCGATACGCTGGCCAGCGCAGAAGCTGAAGCACAAAGTCGTGACCTCGTGCTCACGAAGCTGCAAGAGGTCGGCAACCAGCTCAGACGGAAGCTCGGGGAGTCTCTAGCATCCGTGCAACGGTTCAACAAGCCGCTGGAGCAGGCGACCACGCCGTCGTTGGAAGCTTTGAAGGCATACACGGAAGCGATGTCGCTCCGCAGGGCAAGCGGGGACTTTGCCGCCATCGCCTCACTGCGGCGAGCAATCGAGTTGGATCCGAATTTCGCCGTAGCGTATGTCGCGCTTGGCAGAGTTTATCGAAATACCAATCAGACGAGTCTTGCCGAAACGAACTTCAAGAAAGCATTTGAGCTGCGTAACCGGGTTAGTGAGCGAGAGCGGTTTTATATCGAGGGAGCCTATTACGGCGATGTCACCGGTGAGGTGGAAAAGGCTGTTCAAACTTACACGCAATGGGCGCAGCTTTACCCTGCCAATGAGGTCCCGCATATCGATTTGGGAGTGCACTATAGTGCGCTGGGCCAATACGAAAAGAGCCTTGCCGAATTTCGGGAAGGGTTTCGATTGGACCCGGACAACGTTGTCTGCATCGCGGATCTGATGCAGAGTTATGCTCAACTCGGTCGTCTAGACGAGCCCAAGCTGCTCTACGATCAGGCACGCGCAAAGAACCTGACCCACTGGGGAATAAGACTCATGCGATATTACATCAGCTTCCTCGAAAACGATGACGCGGGTATGCATGAGCAGGCGGTGTGGGCCATGGGAAAGCCCGGACTCGAAGACATGTTTCTTTCGGCGGAATCCGACACTGAGGCTTTTTTCGGCCGGCTCTCAAAGGCCCGCGCGCTTTCGGCGCAGGCGGTGGAATCAGCCAAGCGCAATGATGCCAAGGAAACCGGCGCCATCTGGCTGGTGAACGCCGCACTGCGCGAGGCAGAGTTCGGCGCATATGCGCAAGCGCGTCACGACGTCGAGATGGCGCTGGCACTCAGTCCCGGGCGAGACGTTCAGTTGCTCTCGGCGCTGGCTCTGGCGCGGTCAGGCGAATCCACTCGAGGGCAGGTTATTCTGGACGACCTCAACCGGCAGTTCCCGGTTGACACAATGCTGCAGAATTATTGGTTTCCGGCGATTCGAGCAGCATTGGACTTAAATCGAGACAGAGCTCAGCAAGCGATCGATGCTTTGCAGGTCGCCGCACCCTATGACTTAGGTATTCCACCTCAGTTCCAGTCCGGGACCATGTATCCTGCCTATGTTCGAGGGATCGCGTATTTGAAAGCAGGACAAGGAAGTCAGGCGGCCGAACAGTTCAAGAACATACTTGCCCATCGGGACGTCACAGTTAATTTCGTTCTCGGCGCACTTGCACATGTGCAACTGGCGAGAGCTCTAGCGATGGCAGGCGATTCGAACGGGGCGCGCAACAAGTATCAGGATTTCCTGGCAATGTGGAAGAATGCCGATCCCGGCATCCCGGTTCTGCAGCAGGCCAGGAGCGAATATGAACGGCTTCAGTGAGTCTGTTGATCGTCGGAAAGTGTAAGGGCGGATAGGAACGTGAACTCTTCTTCAGTTCGTGCAAGCGGGATCGCTCGGATTTCTTGTCCACCGAGCGCTGCCGGTACAGAGTAACGGCGGCAATTTGTGTTTTCCAGCCGCCATCGGGCAGGGATCGGTAGCCGCAGTTTGAGGTCGGCAGCGCCTCCGCCCGATTCTTGTCGTACGACAGAACACGCCGACTTCGTGTAAAGAGCGGAACACGACTGGGACATCCGTAGCAGAGCGACGGACGATCGGTAGCTAGGCTCTCCAACTGTTTGGTGGTTCCGGCGCTCGCCGGTTAGGCTGCTGGGTCGCGGTTCCAGGCTCGACAAGTCGGGCGACGGGTGACGTTCCTCGTCAATTCCGAGATTCTCATCGAATTTTCCAGAGTCCGTGGTTCCAGTGTCCTGGCAACCTCTGCGCCGCTGATCAGTGATGTGGGCGTCATACAGCGCCTACAGCAAGCAACCGTGACTACTGGGCGTCCCGGTTTAAGCATACCAAGCTGACTTAGTTAATGTCTAAACGGTTGATAACAGAACAAATAAAGCTCACATTTGATGGACCCAAACACTCGATTTACAAGCCCGAATTCGGTTAGTCTGACGACAAGGCGTCGAGCGTTGGCCGCCGTAGGATTTGACATTACGCACCACGCTTGGGAAAGGGGTTTCAACACTTATGGCCACAACAGCGACACCTTTATCCTTTAGCGAGGTCTTGCGACTTCGCCCAGTGCGGCGCCTCTGGATCGCGCAGATAGTCAGCGTATTCGGTGATTTCCTGGCGGTGTTCGCGATCATCGCCGTGGTGACGTTCAACCTGCACGGTACGGCGACGCAGGTTGCCATGGTGCTGGTGTCGTTTATGGCGCCGCTAGCAATCGTCAGCCCGCTGGCCGGTGTCTTTGTGGACCGATGGCACTTGAAACGGACGATGATCGCAAGCGACGTGATCCGCGGCGTGCTCGTGCTTGCGCTGGTGTTCGTGCATGACCTATACGTGATATACGCGATCCTGTTCACGATGAGCGTGGTCTCGGCGTTCTTCGTTCCGGCGCAATCAGTGGCGGTGCGCACCCTGGTCCCGATGGCGGGGCTGATGGCAGTGAACGGACTGATGTCGCAAGCGCAGCAGGCATCACTGATCGTGGCCCCGAGCGTCGCCGGAGAGTTGGTGCAGCTTGCCGGTGCGAACTCCTGTTTCCTCTACGACAGCTTCAGTTTCTTCTTTTCGGCGGCGCTGGTGATGACGCTTACCATCGAGCGACCAGCGATGCGCACGGCATCGAGCGCGGTGCTCGATTCCATGCGGCAGGGATTCGGCTTCATTTTCACGCACTCGACGATTTCTTTTGTGATCCTCTCCATGACCGCGGGGATGTTCGCGATGCGCTGCTTCGGCGCGCTGCTCTCGATCTACGTACGCGATGTCCTGCACTCGTCCTCCGGGGTGTTCGGTATGCTGAATACCCTGATCGGCATCGGTATGATCGTCGGGACCCAGTTGCTCACACGGTTTGCGCGGCACATCCCGCAGCAGAACCTGGTGGTTTACGGTCTGGGCGGAATGGGCGTAGCGGTATTGACCACAGTGGCCTTCTGCAGCATGGGATCGACCGCGGCGGGAATGCTCGGGTTGGGCCTGTCCGCGTCCGCGATTTTCATTACGGCGACGACGCTGGTCCAGCATGAGACGCCGCACGAATTATTGGGACGGGTGATGAGCTGCCTGATGTCGTTGGTCGCGGGGTCGCAGGTGATCTCGATGTTCGTGGCTGGTCCGGTGGCGGAGAAGATTGGGATTCAGAATTTGTACTATGCAAGCGCTGCGATGCTCGTCGGAATCGGCGTAGTGGGATACTTCAAGCTGCCGAAGCCCGAGGAGGCTCAGGCTGAGAAGACGGAACCGGCGAAGGCGGGCTACTAGGCCAGCGCGGGTACTAGAGATTGGCCGTTGCGAAGAACGGTTACTCAGCTATCGGATCGTTTTTCAAGAAGCGAACAGATCACTGTCTGGCGTCCAATCCGACGAACCACAACGTCACTGTGGCGCGCCATGCGCAGTGGCGATACCCCGATCGCGAATAAAAAAAGGAAAAAAGACCTCGCGAATCATCTAGATACCCGAACGGATCGCCATCGATGATTGGCACCACCATTTCGCACTACCGGATCATCGCCAAGCTTGGCGGTGGGGGGATGGGCGTGGTGTACAAGGCCGAAGACTTAGAGCTTGGCCGATTTGTTGCTCTTAAGTTTCTGCCCGACGATTTGGCCGCAGATGATCAAGCTTTGGGCCGGTTCCGTCGCGAAGCGAAGGCGGCGTCAGCGCTTAATCACCCGAACATTTGCACCATCTATCAAATTGGCGAAGATCATGGAAGGGTATTTCTCGTCATGGAATTTCTTGACGGGCAAACGCTCAAGCACCAGATAAGCGGAAGGCCGGTCGACGTTGATTTCCTGCTTGGACTCGCCATT
>JAFAUR010000468.1 GCA_019243205.1 Acidobacteriaceae bacterium
TGACGAATACAATCAACAGCGCGGACCCGCGTTCACCTTGCTGCCGCTTGTGGTGCGTACTCGTCATGGCATCGCCAGCGGCACGACTGGCAGAGTCTGGCCCTGCTTCAACTGCGTGTCTTCCATGCGGGCGGAGTTCGGCGTAAGCTCCACGACCAGATAGCGGCCCTTAACCAACTCGCCTTCGCCTCCCACCAGCACTATATCGTTATCCAGGAACAGCCCGCGATTGCTCTGGTTTTTATCCGGTGATCGGACGAAGCCGTAGTACTTCAACGGAATGTTGACTTGCACCTGCAAGTTCGTAGAACGGGCGGTCGCCATGGGCAGTACGGGTTTGGGAGTGATGATCGGCCCCTTTATCGGAGCTGTTCCCGCCACTGTCGATGCCCCGCCGATTTCGAAAAGATTGCGCCCTTCGACGGGCGAGTCTGCTGAACGGACCCGTGCCAACAGATCCAGCCGGATGGTAGGGTCCACATCTCCGCGAGTTGCGTCCACAGGCCGCAACTTCAAGATGCCTCGCTCTGCATTTGCTCGTTGCCGTCGCGATGAAGTCGAATGGGGTCTGGCGGCCGCAGCTCCGCCAACCGGAGCCGTCTCCTGCCCAGCCGACGGTGCGGTTGCCGGCGTTAGCCCTGTTTCTGAGTCGCCCCGCGAGTTGTACCAGAACAGAACCCCAGCCAGCACGATCAAACCGAGCACCAGGATCTTAGGGTCGATCCCGATCTTCATCCCGAAAATCTTGGTCTGGCCCGCGGCACTCATGCCTGGCCTCCGATCTTTTGGGTTCCATCGTCACGAATGATGGCCTGAAAGCGGATGGAGGTGTTGATGGTTCCACCTTTCTGCTGAGGAGCCGCCTGCAGACTGTCCAGCATGAGCAGCAGGGGCGACCGGTCCACCTCACGTAGAAAGCGGAGCAGGTTCTCATATGTCCCTTCGTAGTTGGCCGTGCTGTTCATCAGCGATAAGTCCGCGGACCCCTCGATGGGTTCTTCGCTGTAAACGGCATCGCGTGCGTGCAAGCCCGAAACGCTTGCCAGATGCTGGATCTCGCTCACGATTGCTTCATAGGCTCGCCGCCGAGGCAGAAAATATTTGTTTTCGAAGTCCGCCGACGCCGTTCCACCGCTCTGCACCTTGGTCGCCAGCAGCTTCAATTGCCGCACGCGCAGCCTCGATTTCACCAATTCGTTTTGCAACCGCTGTTGTTCCGCGGTCAGCTGCTGCCGCGTTCCGCCTGGAGGCGCAACATACAGGTAGAGAGCAACCACATTCAGGAGCAGAAGCACGCCGCAAAGCGCCTGCAGCCAAAGCCGCACTCCGCTTGCCGGCGGGAGTGAGAACTTAAAGCTTCTGATCATAGGCTACGGTTACTCGAAACTTGTACAAAGGATCGTTCTGGCTCGGAGGCGTTTCCGCTAACAGTTGCGCTGCGCCGAAAAGTTTCGAACTCTCGAGCTGCTTTAAAAGAGTAACAATGGTCTCCGGCTTATCCGTTCCCAGCACCATATCGAGTTGTAGGTGGTCGACGCCGGTTGTGTCCTCTGACGGAAGTTGCGGCAACCTCACACTGATCAACCGCATGTTGTTCGGCATCACGGTTCCGAGGTCTTTGAAGACCCGGTTCCAACTCACGGCCCGGCGAGCGATCAATTCGTTGAGGAAGACGCTTACAGAGAAGACGTCGGCGTTTTCCGGTCTGCGAAGCACGCCGGTATATCGCGCCTGCTCCAATGCGACATTGCGCAGCGCCGCAGTCTCGATATCGATGGAGCGGCGCAGGTCCGCTGCTTGCACGCGTTCCCGCAGAATCAGACTTACCAGAAACAGGAGCGACAAACTCAGCGCTGCGCATGCCAGGGCAATGACCGCATTCTGGGCTCGCTCACGGCGGAATGGCTGGGTAGCGAGATTGATCAACGGAGAGGACAGGCTGTTCATGCCGAGTAGAACTCCAGCAATCCCAACATACCCGCGTTAGCCTGCGTCGCCGCTCCGAATTTCGAGCGCACCGGCGCGTACGGAATTCCGAGCAATGTCCGCGCCCGGCTTCCTACATCGTCTGTCTCGTCGCCAAAACCGCAGAGCATCAGTTGCGATACCGGTTTGCCGAGTTGATCTTCCGCATACGCCACCGTCTGCCGCAGTGAAGAGAGGACGCCCTCTTCGACCGTCACCCCATTGGATTCACCATTCGCACAGAAATCGAGGCAGCGTACCAGGCGCACTCGGCCGCGTTCAATCAGCAGGACGGAAAGAGTATCTCCAGCCGATTTCGCCACTAGCGTCAGTCCTTCGCCGGCGGATCCGAAAAGCCGCAGAGCTGCTAACGACGACGGAGCGACGACTCCGACGCGAAATCCCGCATCCGTGAAGATATTTTCGTACTCGCTCAGGATGGGACGCGCGATCGCGACCGCCAGAACTTCCAGGCGCTTTGCTTCTTCGAACTGAATCGAGTAAGAGAGCTGCGCTTCATCCACGTGAAATGGGACAGACTTCCGTAGCCGGAACCGTAAGAGCGCCAGCCGTTCCTCTTCGCTCGACGGAAACTGTTCGAAATCGAGGATCGCCATGCGTACGGCGTAGTCCGGAATTACAATAGCTGCTGCGGGCGCCTTCTTCGAACCGGAAGATTTCGCAAACCGGCGTAGGACTTCGGTATACAGTTGCGGCTTCAGCACGTTTGGGGCGGCGGGTGAAGCCATCAATCCACGCTCATCGAGAAACTCGTGCCTTTGTTGCCCGGGGGCCCGTGGCGACACGCCGGACAGCGTAAGTTCGGTCAGCTCGAAAAGATGGTCCGGCGGCGGCTCAGTTACCCACCGCTGGAACTTGTCAATCAACAATAGATCGATCCCTACCCTTCAATAAACGTCACTTTATTCGCTTCGCGCAATGTCGTGATTCCGTTGCGTACGCGATCGAGCGCCGATTGTCGCAGAAACGTCATTCCGTCTTCGCGCGCGGCGCGACGGATCTCCGACGTGGGCCGGCGTTCGAGAATCATCTCGCGGATGGTTTCCGTCAGGTCTAACAATTCGTGGATGGCCGTTCGCCCCCGGAATCCCGTGCCGCTGCACTCCATGCAGCCTCTGCCTTCGAACAACGGTACCGTCCGCCATTCGGTCGGATTGAGCCCGCTCTCTACCAGGTAGTCGTCTTCGTAATGCACCTGATGACGGCAATGCGGGCAGATGATGCGTACCAGCCGCTGCGCGAGAATGCAGTTCAGGGACGAAACAAAATTATAAGGCTCGACGCCCATGTTCATAAACCGCCCCAAGACGTCTAGCACGTTGTTCGCGTGGACCGTTGTGAAAACCAGGTGGCCGGTCAGCGCGGCATTGATGGCGATCTGAGCTGTCTCCTGGTCGCGGATTTCGCCGACGAGAATCTTGTCGGGATCGTGGCGCAGAATGGAACGCAATCCGCGCGCGAACGTCAGCCCTTTCTTCTCGTTTACCGGGATCTGCGTGATGCCCTTAATCTGATATTCGACGGGGTCTTCGATGGTGATGATCTTGTCTTCGTCGTTCTTGATTTCGCTCAGCGCGGCATATAGCGTGGTCGTTTTCCCTGATCCTGTCGGACCGGTCACCAACACCATGCCGTACGGTTCCTTAATGTAGCGCCGGAATTTGGTCAGGTCGCTCTCCGCAAATCCGACTACGTCGAGAGTCAAGCGCGAGAACTTCTCGCTCATCGACTCCTTATCGAGTACACGGAGCACGGCGTCTTCGCCGTAGATCGTCGGCATGATCGAAACGCGGAAGTCAATCAGCCGCCCCTTGTAGCGCACCCGGAAACGCCCGTCCTGCGGCACGCGGCGCTCGGCGATATCCAACTCGCTCATCACCTTGATGCGCGAGATAACTGCCGAATACCATTCCTTGGCGATCGGACTCATTGCGTACTGCAGAACACCATCGATACGGTACTTGATGGCAAGTTCCTGATCCCGCGTCTCGATGTGAATATCGCTGGCCCGCCGCTCCAGGGCGTTGAAGATGGTGGTGTCGACGAGCTTAATGACCGGCGCGATGTTGCCTTCGTCGGATGTGAGCCTGTCAATCGACAGATTTTCATCGGAAGTTTCATCGTCTACGACGTCCAGCGTGAAGCCTTCGGTCACTTCCTCGAGGACGCGCTGCGATTGTTCCGTTTTCTTTAACAGATCTGAGATCTGTGAATAGGTGGCGACTTTGACTCTGAGCTTCTTGTTAAGAAGTACCGCCAGTTCGTCAATAGAAATGATCTGGCGGGGATCGGAAAGAGCTATGTCCAGTGTGCCGTTCTGCCCCTGTAACGGCACAAAGTGATAACGGAACATCAGATCGACCGGAATGGTTCGGAACAGTTCGTGATCGATCTTCGTCGTCTTCAGGTCCACGTAGTCGCAGCAATAACGCCGCGCAATCACCTGAGCCTGTTCTGCTTCCGTTCCGGGATCTTTGATTTTGAGAGTATCGGTAGCCATTACCTGATTGTGTCCGCCAGTGAAAAGATGGGTAGATAGAGTGCGACGAGCACGAACGCGACGAAGACGCCCATGCCGATCATGATCGCCGGTTCAATCAGCGAGAGGAGAGCCGTCATTCTCGTCGAGACGTCCTCCTCGTAAAATTCAGCCACGCTTGTCAGCATCTGCGGCAACGCGCCGGTGGATTCGCCGACCTCCATCATGTCGACCGCGAGTTCCGGAATCAAGCCGGTCTTCGCTAGTGCGGCTGAGAGCGACTTGCCTTCCCGCACGAGTTCGGAGGTGCTGTGAAGTGCTTTCTCCAGAAGCACGCTCCCAAGCGACCGGCCCGCGGTCTCGAGCGCCTGCACCAGCGGAATGCCTCCTACGAGCAGTGTCCCCAGCACGCGCGACATCTGCGCCACCTGATACTTGGTCCAGACCTCCCCGAGCAGCGGCAGGTGCATCTTGATGCGGTCGAGCCGCTCTTGAGACGACGGTCGCCGCGCCCAAAAGTAGAGCGCCAGAAGCAGTCCAAAGAGGCAAGCAATACCGAGGAGTACATAGCTTCGGGCCGTCGTGCCCACCGCAATCAGAATCCGCGTTGCCGCCGGCAGTCGCGCTTCCATGCTGTTGTATAGGGCCGCGAAGTTCGGCACAACGTAAGTGACCAGGAAGACGATCAGGCAGATGACTAGAACAATCAGTACAGCCGGATATAAGAGGGAGACGAGCAGCTTCTTTTTGAGCGAAAGTGTCAGGCGCTGATACGAGATGTATCGCTCCAGCACTTCGACCAGCGATCCGCTTTTTTCTCCCGCCAGCACCGAAGTGATGTAGATCGCCGGAAATACGCCTTGATGCGCAAACGCGTCCGAGAGTACGGTTCCCGTCTTCACCTCATCGCGTACGGCGCTGATGTGGCGTCCTAGTTTCTCGTCCGTCAGGCGATCCGCCAGGAGATCGAGCGATTTCAGGATCGGCAGTCCGGCTCGGATAAGAGTGACAAACTGCTGATTGAAGATCAGGAACTTCTCGAGGTTGACTTTCTTGCCGCTCGACGCGACGCCGCTCAGGCGCGCGCCCAGCGCCTTCGGATGGATGGAGTAAACCAGGAATCCCTGCTGGGTCAAGCGCTCTCTGGCCTCGCGCTCGCTCGGAGCGTCGGCGACCTGTTCGTGCATCTGACCCCGCAGGTCCGCGTATCGGAGGACAAACTCGGCCATTGCTGACTATTTCTCCGAAGACCGGTACTCGAGCGAGTCCACTACCTCTGCGCCGGCTGGAATCGTGAAATGGAAAAGACTATCGTTCACGGCTGGATTGATCCTTTCGTCAGTGAACAAATACGAGAGCACGGATTCGTCCCTTCCTAACACATTCAATTGACGGATAGAGCTGTCCGGCGCAATGAGCATTTGAACCTCTTTATACGGCACCCGATCCGTCTTGGCGAAGGCATCGAGCCAGGTTCCACCCTCGCCCGGCTTCAACTCGAAGTTTTGAAACTCCTTCTTCAGATCCAGCCGGCCCAAAAGGAAGGCCAGTGGTGCTCGCATATCTTCAGTGTCCCGAAGTGGTACTTTTTCTACCCGGTTGTCCGTCGCCGTGTACAGATATACATTTTTGCCGTCTGAAACGAACACCTTGCCCTTCGGCCGGTCGTAGTCCCATCGCATTTTGCCTTCCTTGCGAAGTGTCAGCATGCCTGATTCCGGTGATCGCGGATGACCGAGCAGGCTGTAATTCTCGCGGAAATGGACGGACAGCGTTTTGGCACTGTTGTAACGGTCCTGTACCTGACGGATGAGTTGATCCGGCTCGGTTCCGGCAGTCACGGAGAGTGCAGTCGCAGCCAGCACAAGAACAAGACGAGCAGAGGCGGGTGTCCGTTTAGCTACGGCGAGAGCCGTTTTATTGTCCATCCCGACGGACCCCCTGTTTCGTAAACCAGCCGGTCATGCAGACGATTGCGCCGACCCTGCCAGAATTCGATGACCTGCGGAGTGACCGAGTACCCGCCCCACGATTCCGGCCTCGGAATATCGTCTGTGTCCGCGAATTTCTCTTGCAATTCAGACAACTTCGCCTCGAGGACGGCCCGGCTTGGCAGTACCTCGCTCTGGTTCGATACAATCGCCCCGAGCCGGCTACCCCTCGGACGTTTCCGGAAGTAGGCCTCCGATTTTTCCTGTGATATGGGGGCAATGCGACCCTCCACTCGTACCTGTCGCTCCAATTCGGGCCAGTAAAACGTCAGCGCGACATGGGGGTTTTCAGCAATTTCACGGCCTTTTCGACTCCGGTAATTCGTATAAAAAACGAACCCATTTTCCGTGACTTCCTTGAGCAGGACGACCCGTGCGGAAGGCCGCCCGTCGGGTGTGGCGGTGGACAGCGTCATGGCCGTAGGTTCTTTGGTTTCAATGTTTTGCGCTTCGATCATCCACTTGGCGAACTGATCAAATGGGTTCGTTTCGCAATTGGCTTCATTCAGCGCTTCGCCGCCATATTCCTGCCGTAAATCCTCCAGGGACAAACTCTCCACTCTATCCAGTCTTGCATTGCTATACTCAGGACTGGCATGGTGTATTTGTTAACGACCCTGCACGTATTGATTTGCGTGTTTTTGATCATTGTCGTTCTGCTGCAGAGCGGCAAGGCAGCTGATCTGGCAGGGGCGTTTGGCGGAATGGGTTCCCAAACGGTGTTCGGTCCGCGCGGAACAGCGACCGTTCTTTCCAAGGCGACGACGATTGCGGCCATCTTATTTATGATCACTTCGTTAACGCTCGCAATCATTTCTGATCGCAGCAGTCCTTCGACGGGCAGCGTGCTGGAGCACCGGAAGGCTCCGGCGACCCAGCAGACCGTGCCACC
>JAFAUR010000911.1 GCA_019243205.1 Acidobacteriaceae bacterium
CGTGCCCACGTCCATGAAGCTCGCATAATTTTTCCAGCTGAACTTTGTGGCCATGGCGTGGGCCGCGCCGGCGCTGACGCCGCTCATCGCGGAAAGGAAGCCGCGTAGCTTCTCCGGATCGGCATAGAGGGCTCCGAACAGGTCCGCGGAGGATCCCTTGGCCTCGTTCTGCTGCTGCCCGGTCCTCAGGGCTTCGGTAAGCGAGGCCCAGAACGGATAAAGGCGCGCATTCGCCATCTCGAAAAGCCCGCCGACATAACTCGGCTTACCCCGGTCGAGAAACATATCGGCTTCCGGCGTGTTCCGATAATGTCCGTCCGTCCGATCCAGCACCTCCAGCGCCACGAGCGCATCGAGGAAATCGCGCGCGCTGCGATGATGCAGCCCGATCTTGCGCGACAAGCCCTCCAGGTCGGCTTCTCCCTTTGCCAATTCGGTGAACACTCCAAGTTCAACCGCCGACAGCAAGGTTTTCGAACCCCAAAATCCCATACCCAATCGGAACAGGTTGTCGGGCGTCACGGGCTTCGTCATGACATTCTCCGTTCCAGTGGCATTCCGCATGAGCGGCATCCGGGAAATTCAACGCGGAGCGTGCCTTGGGTCAAGATCGCATCTGGCGCTACCCCTTGCGGAGATTGTAGCTTCTATCTGCATGACACGATCGCGGTCTTCAGCCTGCCGGGATCTCGTTCGGATCGTGCGGGCGCCTGGCGCTTGGCCGGCGTGCGCGGCCATGGTGAAGCGCGCCAGACGCCGCTGCCGAATTCTCGATAGCGGCACCTTTCGGATCGGCGACGCGGTGTGTTCGGTTTGAACGGAGCGCGAAACAACTTGGGTCAATTTTGCGAAGCTGGAACACCGGCGAAGGTCAGCGCGGCAAGTGCCTCGAACCCGACCCAGCGCGCTGCTGTCCATGTCGGCTTGCGGCGCAGTCTGGCTGCGCGATACTCGTCCGCTGCTGGGGTCAAAGCCGACAAAGTCTCGTCGCGCTCCCTCTTCTCAGTTTGACCCAAAGCTGCCGAACCCAGCACGTAGCTAACTGGGATCGTCACGGTTGACCCTCCCGGAACGCAAGCCGTATCCTTTGGCAGGCTTTTGTACCCAGGGGTGAGACCCTTGTCAGAGCCAATCGAAGTCAATCGCCGACTGGTGGCAATCTTTGCGGCTGACGTCGAGGGCTATTCTCGCCTGATGGGAGCCGATGAGGTCGGGACTCTCAAAGGCCCTACCAAATGCCGTGCCATTCTGGATAAGGCCATTGCGGACCACAGGGGACGCATTGCGAACGCTGCGGGCGACAGCGTGCTTGCGGAGTTCGGGAGCGCTGTGGACGCTGTGCAGTGCGCGGTGGATGCGCAGGTGGCTCTCGCCAAAGCGAACTCAAGCCTCCCAGCAAACAAGCACATCAACTTCCGCATCGGTATCCACGTTGGTGACGTGATGGTGCGGGCGGGCGATCTGTTCGGAGACGGAGTGAACATTGCGGCGCGTTTGCAGGCCGTGGCCCAGCCGGGTGGCGTTTGTGTTTCTGGTGCGACCTACGAGCAGGTCCGGAAGGTTCTACCTGTCGCCTTCACTGACCTGGGTATGCAACAGGTCAAGAACATCGAGGACCCCATCAGGGCCTACGCCGCTCGCGAACCTACCGAAGCCGTTCATAGGTCAACAGCGGTTGCCTCAGATGCCTCGAGGTCACTTCCTCTGCCCGATAAGCCGTCCATCGCCGTTCTGCCTTTCCAGAACATGTCCGGCGATCCCGAGCAGGAGTATTTCGCGGATGGAATGGTTGAGGAGATCATCACGGCGCTTTCGCGTTTCAAATGGTTGTTCGTGATAGCTCGCAATTCGAGCTTTACGTTCAAAGGCAAAGCCATCGACATAAAGGAGGTCGGACGCAGGCTTGGCGTGCGCTATATCTTGGAGGGGTCTGTGCGCAAGGCGGCGGGCAAAGTTCGCATTATGGGGCAGTTGATCGATGCGATAACCGGCACGCACATTTGGGCGGACAGGTTCGAGCGTGACCTGACAGACGTTTTTGCCCTTCAGTACGAAGTCACCGCCGCCGTTGTTTCGGCCATTCAGCCAAAGCTACTTCAAACGGAAATTGCATTGGCGTCACGGCGACGTCCAGACAACCTCACTGCCTACGACTTATTTCTGAGAGCGATGCAGCACTACTATCCGTCGACCCGCGAAGGCGGGGCCGAAGTGATAAAGCTGGCTCATCGCGCTTTACAGCTAGACCCTCGGTTCGCCTTTCTCGCTGCTCTGGCGGGCGACTGTCACATGCGAAACGTTCTTTGGGGATTTTCGACCAATCCTCAATTCGACCGCGCTGAAGCAGTTCGATTTCTTCATCTGGCCTTGAGCGCCGACACAGGTGATCCAGATACATTAGCGTTGGCCAGCGCAAATATTGCATTCATGATTGGCGATTGCGAAAGTGCGATCGAGATCGCTGACCGGGCGCCCGCACTCAATCCGAATTCATTTTTCGCATGGAACTTCAGAGGCTGGTTCACAACGTTGCCGGGCTGCCCGAGGAAGCAATCCGGTGCTTTGAACGCGCCATTCGCATCAGTCCGGTAGACCCATTGCTACCCCTGATGCTTGTCGGGATGGGGTATGCGTTCATTGAGCTTCGTCGGTTTGACGAGGCCATCCTCGCCGGGAAGAAAGCACTTCGTCAGAACGCCTCTTTCGCGTTAGCTTACCGCTGTCTCGCTTCAGCTTTTGGCCATCTCGGACGTGGCGCCGAGGCGCGTGACGCGGCGGCGCGTATGCTTGAGGGTGATCCGGTCTTCACCATCTCCGGCTGGATTGATCGGGGCGGGCAATCAAACTCGAACCTGTTGATTGAGGGTCTGCGGAAAGCGGGGTTGCCCGAATGAGCCCGCGCACCCGACGAGGCGATTGAATGAACCCCTTTTGCTGTGCCGCATGAGTCCGGATGTGGCCCAAAGCAGACATCCTGGTTGTCGATACGCATGTCTGCTTTTCGACGGTAATGCGGACATCGTCGGAAACTTTCCGCAATGGATCGGTGAAGCGTCGTGGCTTCAACGGTATCGGCCTGAGATGCAGACGTCATAGGTGGCGAGACGCCGCTCGGCATCGTCTGTGCGACCGACGCGGCGGCCGAACCCAAGGTTAAGATTGCCGCAAGCTTCCCGGCTGGCGGGCAGCCATGGCGCAGAGCCTGACCAAGAACCTCGCAGTCGCCCCTCCTCCCCTGCCGCTCGTGCTGATCGGCATATTCCTCGAGCGCTACATCGTCATGGGTTTGACCGCCGGATCGGGAAAGTAGCCCGTCGACATTGACGATGATCCGCGAGGCATTGTTGCCGTGATTGTTGCGCGTAGCCAGCCGCACCAAGGCGCTGCGGGCACAAGGCTGGGGATTCGATCATCGCTTCGCCTTTTGATCGCCATCGAGGCCCCGCGACGCGCGCGGTCTGCACCTGGGGAG
>JAFAUR010000981.1 GCA_019243205.1 Acidobacteriaceae bacterium
GAGCAGCTCCCTGATAGGAACATCTAATGCTCTGCTCGTCACGCGGGACCGCACTATTTGGATCGGCACGTTTGCGGGCCTCGCCACGTGGAGCGGAGGCAAGCTGATTCGGCGCGCGCTGCCGGGTGGACAGTTTGTGGCATCCCTGTTCGAGGACCGTG
Source organism: Acidobacteriaceae bacterium (assembly GCA_019243205.1). GTDB lineage: Bacteria > Acidobacteriota > Terriglobia > Bryobacterales > Bryobacteraceae > Bog-105. The sequence goes on from JAFAUR010000981.1 coordinate 162, forward strand.
AGGGAACGGTATGGGCGAGCACACTGGCAACGCCGGCCGGTGTACTCTGCGCGATTCGAACCGGCGGTATGCAGTGTTATGGCGAGGATGGCGCCTTCGGTAGAGCCGTTTGGGCTTTGTACGAGGACAACTCAGGTACTCTTTGGGCCGCTGCGCAAACCGGGCTTTGGCGAATGAGGCCCGGCCCTCCAACACGATATGCCACGCCCACGGAACTCATCGCGCTAAATAAGTTCGACGATGGACGGCTCTTAATCGCCATGCACGCTGCAGGAGTTATGAAATTGGCCGGCGACAGCGCCGAACCCTACCGCATTCGAGACCCGATCAACCCGAATAAACTCCTTCGGGACCGCGACGTCGATGCCAATCGGGTCCTGCGGGACCGCGATGGAGCCCTATGGATCGGAACAGTGGAGCGCGGACTCATCCACTTACATCACGGCCGGACAGACATATTTAGGAAATCTGATGGGCTTTCGGGCGACGTGGTCCTCAGTGTTTTTGAAGATCGTGAAGGCAATGTCTGGACGGCTACCACTGGAGGACTCGACCGGTTTCGAGAGCTCCCCGTCACTACTGTTTCCGTGAAACAAGGTTTGTCTAGCGATGCTTCTCAGGCCGTGCTTGCAGCGAGCGATGGGAGCATTTGGGTTGGCGCTCACGAGGGTTTAAGCAGATGGAAGAGTGGACAGGTTACCGTGTTCGGAACAGCGAACGGGCTGCCGATGATGCGCCCGAGTCTCTGTTTCAAGATGATCACGCGCGAATCTGGGTGTCCACGCGTCACGGACCTGCTTATTTCCACGGCGGCAGGTTTGTCGTCGATCGTGCCGTACCCGGCGGAGAAGTACATTACATGACCGGCGACAGCGCCGGAAACCTTTGGCTTTCAGAGCATCGGAGTCTCTTGCACTTACATGAGGGACGTTTGGTCGAGCAGATCCCGTGGTCGGACCTGGGGCGTCATCAAAGCGCTGAGCTTCTCCTCTGCGATCGCGAGCGGGGTGGACTGTGGCTCGGCTTCTGGGTCGGCAACGGCCTCGCGTATTTCAAGGATCGCCGGTTCCGCGCTTTGTACACAGCCGCCAATGGCCTAGGCGACGGCGGTATCCCCGATATTCACATCGATCCAGATGGGACGGTGTGGGCCGCAACCCAGAGAGGTGGTCTTAGCCGACTTAAAGACGGCCGGATCATTACCCTCACAACGAAGAACGGATTGCCTTGCAACACTATTAACTGGACAATCCAGGACGACCATGGTTCCTTCTGGTTATATGCCGCGTGTGGCCTGGTCCGCATTAAGAGGACGGAAATCAACGCGTGGATCGCCGACCCGACACGCAGAATTGCAACAACGGTTTGGGATGCTGCGGATGGTGTGAGGCTCCGCTCCACTGCGGCTAGCGCTTACGGTGCTAGTGTCACGAAGGCTCCCGATGGCAAACTCTGGTTCGTGACGGGCGAAGCCATCCAGGTTGTCGACCCTAATCGCCTTCTTAAGAATGAAGTCCCTCCGCCGGTGCACATCGAGCAGATCATGGCGGATCGCAAGACTTATCAGCCAACCTCAAACCGCCGCCTACCGGCGCTCGTGCGGGATCTCCAAATCGACTACACGGCTCTGAGCCTGGTCGCTCCAGAAAAGAACCTCTTTGAATACAAGCTGGAAGGCTACGATGGCGATTGGGTCAATGCTGGCCATCGCCGACAGGCGTTCTACACGAATCTAGCTCCCCGCCCGTACACCTTCCGCGTCATCGCGTCGAACAACAGTGGAGTGTGGAACGAAACTGGAGCCTCGCTGGAGTTTTCCATCGCACCGGCTTTTTACCAGACGGATTTATTTCGCGCACTCTGTGTTCTGATCTGTGCAGGGCTGCTGTGGATGGCCTATCAGTTTCGTGTACGGCAACTGCGGCTAAAGTTCAATGTAGCCAGCGAGGCGCGCCTGGAGGAGCGTATGCGTATCGCGCGCGAGTTGCACGACAATTTGTTGCAAACTGTTCAGGGATTTATGTTGAGCCTTCAGGCAGTCAGCGAGATTATGCCGGCAGGGACTGCAAAGAGCAAATTTGAAAATACGTTGGAGATCGGAGACCGCGCTATTCGCGAGGGCCGGCAGGCAATACAGGATTTACGCTCAGCATCCAGCACTAACGATTTGACTGAGGCTGTACGCGTGCTGGGAGACGAACTCGCCAGCGGGAACAGCGCGAGTTTCCGGCTGGTTGTGGAAGGCCCGACGAGGGAGCTGCATCCGATCGTTCGGAATGAAATCTACGGCATCGCTCGCGAGGCGCTGCGGAACGCCTTCACCCATGCTTGTGCAACCCGTATCGAAGCGGAAATCAGCTTCGACAACCGCCTGCTAAAGCTGAGGATCCGTGATGATGGTAAAGGGATTACTCCTGATATTGCCGAGCAGGGAAATGCGGGTCACTACGGGCTCGCTGGCATGCGGGAGCGGGCGCGTCAGATCGGTTCGAAGCTGGTTATTCTGAGCGGCCCGGAAACCGGGACTGAGGTCGAATTGAGTGTTCCGGGCTTGGCTGCGTATGCCAAGCCGCAGGGACGCTTTCATTTCAAGTGGTTGCGGTGGAACGGCAGGGTGAGATTGTGATTCGAGTTCTAGCGGCGGATGACCACGAGATTGTTCGTGATGGGATTGCCGACCTGATCGAAACCCAATCGGATATGCAGTTGGTTGCCGACGCGTCCGACGGGCGCGAAGCCGTCGCCCAGTTCCGAAACTACCACCCCGATGTCACGCTCATGGATCTGCAAATGCCAAATATGAGCGGTATCGACGCCATCAAAGCGATTCGGGGCGAGTTTCCAGAGGCGCGCATCGTTGTGTTAACGACCTATGCCGGGGATGCCCAAGTTAAGCGTGCACTCCAGGCCGGCGCACAAGGATATCTGCTGAAAGGCTTGTTGCGAAAAGAACTGCTGGACACGATCCGGGCTGTACATAGTGGCCGCAAGCGCATGAGTCCTGAAATCGCCGCTGAAATCGCCGAGCATGCCATGGACACTGCCTTGACTCCACGTGAAATCGCTGTCCTCAAGCTGATTGCGGCGGGCAATGCCAACAAGGAAATCGCGGCTCAACTCCACATCTCCGAGGAAGGTGTAAAAGGTTCCGTCAAGAGCCTTCTGCTCAAGCTCGGCGCCAATGACCGAGCCCACGCCGCCACCATCGGGCTGAAGCGTGGAATTATCGAGCTTCCGTAAGCCCCTGAAATAGGAGCGGCCGCTCGTCAGAGAAAATGGGACGAATTGCGATTGCACTGGGCGTTTTCGCAGCAGGCTGCTGTTGCGGCTTTGCGTGGAATCCCGGCTTCGACCAGAGCGGCGATGCTCCCCTGAGGGATCTGAGATTCACGCATCTCACGACGAACGATGGTCTATCTCAAGGCTATGTCACTGCGATCTTGCAGGACCGGCGGGGCTTCATGTGGTTTGCCACCCGAGACGGCCTCAATCGCTATGACGGTAACACCTTCGTGGTGTACAAGAACAACCCGAACGACCCTGATACTTTAAGCTCCAACTTTATTCAAGATCTGATCGAGGACGATCGTGGCTACCTGTGGATTGCGACTAACACCGGGGTGGACAAATTCGACCCTATAACCGAACGCTTTACCCGCTACCCCAACAACCCTAATAGTATCGGCCGTGCTTACGTTACGAGCATCGCGCGAGACCGTCGCGGCCATCTTTGGTTTGGCACCCAAGCGAGCGGCCTCGAAAAGTTCAATCCAACCACCGGAGCATTTACTCGCTATCTAAATGACAGCGATGGCCAGTTTGTTGGGAGTATCACTCAAGTTATCGAGGATAGCCATCGCGATATCTGGTTTGTTGGCGGGCGCGGTCTGTTCCATTTGAATCAAGAGACAGGACAGATTACACGCCCTCCTGCAGCCAGGAATGGCCTCAGCGCAGAGAGTGTGTATGAGGACCAAGCTGGCAATCTGTGGATGCTAACCAATTCCCCGATCGTCGGGCTTATTAAATATGATCCACAGTCAGAGCGCTTCACCAGATACCCACTCAGATCTCGTGCTGCCGGCGTGCTGGCATCCACGATGAACGGGGGCTCGGTTGTTAGCAAACTTGTCGCTGACGGGCAGAATGGATTATGGGTGCCATCGAGCGAGGGTCTCTACTACTTCGATCGGCAAAAAGCGCAATTCAAGTACCGGTTTCAGCACGATGAAAGCAACCCGGATAGCCTGGACAGTAACGCCGTTCTCTCG
>JAFAUR010000289.1 GCA_019243205.1 Acidobacteriaceae bacterium
CGACCTACAACCCGAAAGACGAGTTCCTGCTGAATATCGGCGACACAGTTCGTTTGGTGCTTCAATTCAGCGGGCGTCGACCTGATTGCTGCTGTTCAAGAGGAATTGCGCGGGAGAAAGTAAGCCGCTACGGCATGGACCTGCACCGTCCAATTACTCCAGCATCGGAGGACATATGAAGAAGCCCATCGGCATAGGTGCCGGACTCGGATTGGCAATTGCCTGCTGCGCGATGATTGCCGGCGGCCAAAGCGGGAAACAGAACGAAGGTGCGAAGGTTGACCTCGCTCTCCTTGCCGAAGCGCCAGTCGTCCCGCAGATGCTGGTGGATTCAAATGGAACTCTCCATTTCGGCCCGCGCACGGTTCCTCCGCCTGCGCTCGAGAGCGACGAAGCCCGGCGGTCGTATACGCGCCAGATGTTCGCGCGTGCGCAGACCGCAGCGGCCCGTAGCGGTTCCGTTGCGGTGCGAACGATTGAGGAACACGCGCTTCCAGCCGCGGCCGGACGGAGCAAGGAAACAGCGCTTAAGCTCTATCCGGTCCTCGAGGACAACCAAAAGATCGCGGGAGTCGGCGTCACTATATACTCGCCCAAATTAATTCCTCCGAAGAACCGGAACAAGGTTCTGATGGAATTCGAAATGGACGCAGAAGCCATTGCGGTGGCCAGCCTGGGACAACTGAAAGTGATTAAGGTGAACTATCGCGGCGGCGGGCCTTCGATTTCCGGGAACGAAGACATCGTAGCTGTTTATCGTGACTTACTGAAAACGTACAAGCCGAGGAGCATCGGGATGTTCGGAGCATCCGGCGGATGTACGCTGGCGCAGACCACGATCCTATGGCTGCCCGAGAAAAAGCTTCCGCTGCCGGGCGCCGTTGGACTGGGGACCTGCTCCGGAGGGTCCAACCCGGGAGATGCGCGCTACGTAATGAACGGGCTTGATGCGGGGCTCTCGACCGCGTTTACGGGGCGCCCTCCGTTCGGCGGTCGCGATGCGGCCTCGCGAAAGCCGGAAGACCCGCCCGCAACGGCTTTGGATGGGAAAATCCCCAACGGATATCCGCCTGCCTTTCTCCTATCCGGTACACGCGATATGTGCCTGAGTCAAACGGTGCTCTTGCATCGCAAACTGCGGAATGCGGGTCTCGAAGCCGATCTGAACGTCTTCGAAGGTATGTGGCACTTCTTTTGGGAAGACCCCTCGCTGCCGGAGTCACGCGAAGCGATGACCTCGCTCGCCGCTTTCTTCAACCGTCATCTTCAATGAGAGTGAGCCGGGTATTCCGTATGAGCACGCAGCCCTTTCTCCGATTGTCCGTTCTTCCTTTCCTTTTCGCGCTTATCTCCGTACAAGCTCAGCCGCCCGACCAGGCAGGGACGCCTGGGATCTCGGCTACGATTGCCGGCAAGAAGCCAGTGTTCGCAGGCGCGTGTAAGGCGTGCCCCTGGGGCATTCTCGCGAAAGTAACGGCTGAAGCGTTGAGTGATTACGGGTACCAGACTCAGATTTGTTGGGTGTGCTGGTCGAGTTTCGGTCCGCGCGAAATGGCGGATAAAACGAAGCCCGTTGTGCCTCCAGGAGCGTTCGACAACCCGCAATATGTGGAGCCCCCTCCGGACGCTGTACCCGATATCAGCGCGACGAGCGAATCCAACCTGATTGACGCGTGGAACGGTACGGGGCCCTATGCGGTAGATGGGAAGCAAAGACGCAATTACCGGGTCGTCGCCGTGGTGAGAACCTCGACCTATATGCTGGTCGCGGCAAGCCGAAAATCCGGCATCACCAATTTGCGACAGGTCAAAGATCGCCGAGATCCGACATGGATTGTCGGCAACAACCCCATCATCTTCTCTTATTACGGAATCAGGGTTGAGGATTTGAAAGCAAGGGGTGGTGGCATCATGCCTTCGAATGCGGCGCGCGAGAAGCGCGCTTCAGCCGATGTTTTCGTTGGAACCGGGCTTCTGGCCAACACGCCGGAGCAGCGCTCGTGGTACGAGGCGAGCCAGTTGAACGATCTGGTCTTTCTTGATTTCGAAGAGCCGCTGATTGCGAAGCTGGCCGAGGAGCCTGGATATCAGCGCTCTGTCGTGCCACTTGCTTTATTCCGTGGAGTCGATCGGCCGATTCCAACCGTGATGCGGCCGAATCACTTCATCTATGTTCGCGATGACGCACCGGATTCTTTCGCCTACGATGTGGCTAAGGCCCTCGATGAGCATCGCAAATTATTCCAGGTTCAACTGGAACCCTGGTATTACGATCCGCAGACAGTAGCAGTCAGCAACGTCATTCCTATGCATCCGGGAGCGATGAAGTACTATCGCGAGCGCGGATACGCGAAAGAAGTGCCGGCGGTTCGATGAGGGCACGGCGGCGTTATTGCCCTCTCGCCGTCATCAACGTATTTCCGCCGCGACGCGGATCAATGTTCGTTGCCGGAATCCCTTCTCGCTGTTCGCGAACGGCACCGGCAGTCGCTGATCGCCCGTTTGCGTTCCGAAGAATTCCGTATCCGCGGAGTTAAAGACCGCTTCCTTTTGACCAATGCCCTCGGTGAACGAAGCTCATCACTAGCTTGTCGATGTCGAAGCTGACTTCCTCAACCGCCCCGACCGCGCCACTCTTTTCCCAGCCCTAGAATCGCGCCCGACGGAACATCCAGCCATTGCCCCGGCTCTGGATTGAGGATCCTCAGATAGCCTCCACCACACCGACCCACAACATACAGGCTGCCGTCCGCCTGATTATGCTCGTCGGCGCATTCTAT
>JAFAUR010001049.1 GCA_019243205.1 Acidobacteriaceae bacterium
ACGCGCCGGTTTACAGCGCTGACCAAATCGCAGCCGAGCGGTCACGTTATCTCCAATAGCGGACCTCGATTAGGGAAGACACCCTCGGCCGGCGTGGTTGTGGTTACCGGCACGCCGGTCCCGGGGTGCCTGCTCGCCCCTAATTAATGGCCAGCAAGCCATTCACGGCTTTACGGGCAGGGGCGAATAGACGCTCCGCTGTGCAAGGCAGCAGGCCCTCAGATCTTTGTAACGGGAACCTCATGGTCTGAATGGTTTGACGCGCCGCTCCGCAGGCGCGGTCCGCGCGGTCCCAAAGCTGGATCAACTCGCAATGATTCGGGGCCACGACGCTTTCTCCCGGAGACGGTTTCTTACTCCTCGATAGTACGCTTCAAGCAACTGACGGTCGATACGGCGCCTCAGCAAAACTGGTGAAGGCAGGCCCGTGGCGAACAGAACTCTACCCGATCCGTGCAGGGTCGGTGTCAACGGCCCACTCTCCTCGGCACCCTTACCGGCTGTTCAAACGCCTATGGACGGCGACTTCGCTGCTGAGAACCCGGGGCCGAGCCAGGCACGGGTCACCATCACCGTGGTGATGGTGGTCTGGTAATCCAGGAAGCAGCAGCGATAGGTCGGCATCCCGTGGCCTTGGCGGGACAACGCGCCGAGCGCAGCGCCCCATAGGACGTTGCTTCGGGCGAAGTGTATCTTGTCGCAATTCCGGCCTCACTAGGGAACTGGGTGACATTCCGGTCGTTTGCAGCCGATCTGCCAGGGTCTGCCGGGCGGGAGGATCGGGTTCTGCGTTCAGCCTCGGGAAATTGGGCCACAAGGCCAAGGGTGAGCAGTGCTCGCTATGAGATGCTGGTCCGAGCGGTCACGGACTATGCGATCTACATGCTCGACCTCGACGGGCACGTTCTCAGCTGGAATGCTGGTGCTGAGCGCCTGAAGGGGTATGCCGAAAACGAAATCGTCGGGCAGCATTTCTCCAATTTTTTTACGCCCGAGGACCGCGCGGCCGATAAGCCAGCGATAGCTCTCAAGACCGCCGCAGAAACCGGTCGATGGGAGGATGAGGGCTGGCGCGTCCGCAAGGACGGCACTCGTTTTTGGGCATTGGCCGTTCTCGACGCGATTCGGGACGCAAATGGCAAGCTCGTCGGCTTCGCCAAGATCAGCAGAGACATGACGGAGCGTCGTTTGGCGCAACAGGCGCTCGCGGAGAGCGAAAGGCGCTTCCGTCTGCTGATCAGAAGCGTCATCGACTACGCCCTGTTCACGTTGGATTTGGAGGGCATCATCCAAAGCTGGAACCCAGGGGCCGAACGCCTCAAGGGCTATACTGCCGAGGAAGTGATCGGCAAGCATTTCTCGATCTTTTACCCTCAGGAAGCACGCGAGGCGGGTGACCCGGAACGGGTGCTTTCCATTGCGCGGGACGAGGGACGATTTGAGGGCGAGGGTTGGCGGGTTCGCAAAGACGGAACCCGATTTTGGGCCAGTGTCGTCATCGACCCGATCCGCGATGAGGAGGGTACGCTGATCGGGTTCACCAAGATCACCCGCGATACAACCGAGCGCCGGGCTTTGGAGCAGGCGCGTGACCAGCTTTACCAAGCTCAGAAGATGGAGAGTGTCGGCCAGCTAACCGGAGGTGTGGCCCACGACTTTAATAACCTGCTCACGGCAGTAGGTGGCAGTTTGTCCTTGGTCAAGCACCTGATAACGGACCAGCGTGCGCTCAAACTACTCGATACGGCAGAAAGCGCCGTCGCAAGGGGCGCAAGGCTGACGCAGCAGCTTCTCGCATTCTCCCGTCAACATCCTGTGCAGCCGGAAAAGGCTAATGTGAATGAGTTGATCACCTCGTTGGCATCTTTGCTCCGCCATGCTTCAGGAGAAAACGCCGAAATTCGACTCAACCTGTCTCCGCTGCTTTGGCTTTGCGAGGTAGATCGAACGCAGCTTCAGTCAGCTTTACTGAACTTGGTCGTCAACGCCCGAGATGCGATTGGGGAGAGTGGTGGTATCATCACGATCGAGACTCGGAACTGCGAGATTGACGAGACTCGCGCCGCATCTCTCGGTGACATCGCCGCTGGCCATTTTGTAATGCTGGCGGTGTCGGATAACGGGTCGGGCATGTCCCCCGAGATCAGAGCTAAAGCAATCGAGCCGTTCTTCACGACCAAAGAACCGGGTCGGGGTTCTGGTTTGGGTCTGA
>JAFAUR010000326.1 GCA_019243205.1 Acidobacteriaceae bacterium
CGGGCGACGCGCCGTGCGTCGGAGTCGGTGTCGTTTACGTCCTTCAGCAGCACGTATTCGAACGTCAGTTTCTCCCAGGGGCGCAGCGGATAGGCTTTGCAGGCTTCGAGCAGATCTTTGAGATGCCACTTGCGGGTGATCGGCATCAGTTGCTGCCGCATTTCCTCGGTCGAGGCGTTCAGTGAGATTGCCAGCTTCGGCCGAATCTCTGCCTTTCCCAGTTCCTCGATACGCGGAATGATGCCGGAAGTAGAAACGGTGATGCGGCGTTCGCTCATGCCGACGGCATTCGGATCCGTCAGAATGCGAGTCGCTTTGAGCACGTTGGCAAGGTTGAGCAGCGGTTCGCCCATGCCCATCATCACGATATTGAGTTGCCCTTCAGAGGCTTTCAATCGGTTCTCACGCGCGACAAATAGCACCTGCCCAACAATTTCTCCAGCTGTAAGGTTTCGTTCGAGGCCCATCAGTGCAGTCAGACAAAAGTGGCAATCGACAGGGCAGCCAACCTGGCTCGAGATGCAGATCGTGTCGCGTCCGGCTTCGGGCATCAGCACGGCTTCAACCGTTCTGTTATCCTCAAGTCTAAGTAGGTAACGGCGCGTTCCGTCGGCCGAATCGAATCGGCGCTCGGCGGTTGGGACGCCGAGTGTGCTCCGCGTAACTAACTCATTGCGAAAGACTTGTGGCAAATTTGTTATTTCGGACAAATTAGCCACCTGTTTCTTGTACAAAGCGTCAAACAACTGGCGGGCGCGGTAGCTGGGCTGCTCCGGACCGAGTAACTGTTGGAGGTCGCACAGTTCCATCCCCACCAGAGCTTGGCCCTCAACTGCTTGCAGCATCTAGTTTTAGTGTACATTCCTACACCCGGAAAGGTTAATTGATATGGTTCTTGCATCGCCTCACGTCAGAGAAATCGAGAGAGCGACCCTCCCGAACGGGCTCCGAATTGTAACGGAGGCAATGCCATATGTCCGCTCGGTATCACTCGGAGTGTGGGTAGGGACAGGTTCCCGCATGGAGCGCGGCGCGGAGAATGGCATTTCACACTTCATCGAGCACATGGTCTTTAAAGGGACCAAACACCGTTCTGCGGAGGAAATTGCGCGCTCGGTTGATTCTGTCGGCGGCGGTCTGGATGCGTTCACAAGCAAAGAGCTCGTCAGCTACAACACCAAAGTCTTGGACGAGCACCTGCCATTGGCGCTGGACATTTTGGCCGATCTTGCTCTGAACCCTTTGTTTCGCGAAAGCGATATCGAAAAAGAGAAAAGCGTCATTCTCGAAGAAATCAAAATGGAGGCGGACCAGCCGGAATTCGTTCTTCACGAAACTTTCATCAGCAATTTCTGGAAGGGACACGGCTTAGGGAAGCCGATTTTAGGCACCCGCGAAACAGTGAAGAAGTTCGGGCGACAGATGTTGTTCGACTACTACGACCGCGTTTACACTCCGCGCAACATTCTCGTTACGGCGGCAGGCAATCTGGATCACGACAACATCGTGAATCTTGTGCGCGATAAATTCACGGACCTGCGAGAGCGAAACAATCTTCCGATCGACAGCCGTCCGGCTTCGCACGCACCTATCATTCTGAAGAAGAAAGATTCGCTGGAGCAGGTGCACATCGCGATCGGTGTTCCCGCCTACCCGCTTGCTCACGAACTCCGGTTCCCGCTCTATATTCTGAATACCGTTCTGGGAGGCGGCATGAGCTCGCGCCTGTTCCAGAACATCCGCGAGAAGCAAGGTTTGGCGTACGCGGTCTACTCGGAGCTGAACCTATTCAGCGATACGGGCTGCTTCACTATCTATGCGGGCACGGGAGCCGAGACGGCAAAGCAGGTCGTCAGTTCTGTCATCCATGAGTTCCGCGCGCTCAAAGATGAGTTCATCAGCGAAGAAGAGCTTCGTCGTGCGAAAGATCATCTGAAAGGTTCGTTGATGCTCAGCCTGGAATCGACATCCAGCAGAATGTCCAATCTAGCCCGTCAGGAGCTGTATTTCGATCGGTTTATGACGCTGGATGAGATGTTGGAGAGCATCGAATCGGTTACCCGCGAAGAAGTGCAGATGATTGCGCAGGAGTTTTTCAGTACCGAGAACATTGCGCTCGCGATGCTAGGACGGCTGGGCGAGACTCAGATCTCGCGCGACGATCTGATCTGCTAAATTCATGGCGCAGCTGCGTTATACGTCTCCACACGGGATAACTGTTACCCGGACGGCATCAAAAATCCCGTATTCCAGAGGTCTGGGCAAGTTGTTGAAGCAACTTGATACCGCTCGCGGTGTTTACTTTTCTTCCGGTTACGAATACCCGGAACGCTACTCGCGATGGGACGTTGCCTGCATTGCGCCGCCCCTCGAGATTATCGGGCGGGAACGAGTTCTCACTCTTCACGCGCTAAATGAGCGCGGGAGACGGTTATTAACTCTGCTGCTTTCCGTTCTGGGCGAACATCCCCACTGGCACTGCGCATCATCATCGGCGGAATCGATCGAGCTAAACCTAACGCCGATGGCCCAAAAGTTCGCTGAAGAGGAGCGAAGCAAGCAGCCTTCCCCTGTGTCGCTCCTGCGAACGCTCATCGGGGAATTTCGAAATGCCTCCGACACGCGGCTCGTGCTCGCGGGAGCGTTCGGATACGATCTACTCCTTCAGTTTGACCCGATCCGGCAGCACCTGCGGCGAGAAAACGATAAGACGCTTCACCTGTTCCTGTGCGATGACATCTACTTCATGGATCGCAAGAAGGAGACAATCGAACGCTATCAGTACGATTTTGGGTCCGGAGAGATGAGTACAGCGGGACTGCCCCGTGACTCGTCCACCGTTGCTCGCCGGAAGGATACACACGCTCGCTCAGAAATCGTTTCCGATCACACGCCCGAAGAGTATATGGCCAAAGTGGAAGCCGTTCGGGAAGGCATGCGGAAGGGCGACTATTACGAGGTCGTATTGCGGCAAACCTTCAGCGCCGAGTTCAGGGGCAGCGCATCGGAACTGTTCCAGCGCATCCAGAAAACGAGTCCGAGCCCATACGAGTTTCTTATTCAGATGGGTGACGAACAGTTGATCGGCGCGTCGCCCGAGATGTTCGTTCGCGTGGAAGATTCCACGGTTGAAACTTGCCCTATAGCCGGCACAGCGCGGCGCTCCGGCGACCCGCTGCGCGATGCCGAGAGCATCCGGGAACTCCTGAATTCCGCGAAGGAAGAATCGGAGCTGACCATGTGCAGCGACGTGGACCGGAATGACAAATCCCGGGTGTGTGTGCCCGGTTCGGTCCGAGTCGTTGGCCGCCGCTTGATCGAATCCTATGCGGGACTGTTTCACACCGTCGATCACGTCAAGGGTACGCTCGCAGAGGAGTTCGATTCACTCGACGCATTCCTGACGCACATGTGGGCGGTAACAATCATTGGCGCTCCGAAGAAAGCCGCGGCCCAGGCCATCGAAGACCTGGAGAAAGACGCCCGTGGCTGGTATGGCGGTGCGATTGGCCTGCTGAACCTCAACGATGGTGACATCAACACCGGCATCACCATCCGGACCGTGCATCTGAAGAACGGAATGGCACGCTATTCATCTGGCGCTACTCTGCTGTACGATTCCGACCCCGCGTCCGAAGACGGCGAGTGCCGGTTGAAGGCAACGAACTTCTTCCGCGCTCTATACCCGACGCTCGCTTCAGGGCCAGTTCCTCACCAAACCCGGAGAGTTGGTGAAGGCGTTCACTTGCTGCTTGTTGATAATGACGATTGCTTCATCCATACGCTGGCGAATTATGCGCGGCAGACGGGCGCCAAGGTATCAACTTATCGTGCAAACGTCGCGCTCGAGATGATTGAGAGTACCAAGCCGAACCTCGTCTTGATTTCTCCCGGACCCGCGCGTCCGTCCGATTTCGGCGTGCCCGCTTTGGTGCAGCAACTAGCCGGGCGTTCCGTTCCGACATTCGGAGTGTGTCTGGGTCTGCAGGGAATTGTCGAGGCGTTCGGCGGTAAGCTGGATGTTCTTGATTACCCGATGCACGGAAAAGGCTCTCTTGTTGAACACTCAGGGAAGGGCGTTTTCCATGCGCTTCCATCTCCTTTTCGAGTAGGCCGGTATCATTCGTTGTTTGCTGATCGCGATACTTTCCCATCCTGCCTCGAAATCACCGCGGAATCAGATGACGGTATCATCATGGCGGTGCGGCATCGCGATCTTCCGATGGAAGCCGTGCAATTCCATCCCGAGTCGATTCTCAGCCTCGAGCGTGATTGCGGCTTACAGCTCATCGAAAATGTGATCGAGATGTACGCCGGAGCCCGGGTGAGCTCTCGCCAAAGTTAGTTCGTGGCTCCCGCTTCCAGAATCGCTATCGTCGGCGGGGGCTTAGCGGGCCTGTCCGCGGCCGCGGCTCTCGCGTCGGCTGATTATAATGTCACCCTGCTGGAGGCTCGCCCGTTCCTTGGTGGCCGTGCAACTTCGTATCCGTTGAACACCGGAGAAGAGCCGAGCCCCACGATCGACAATTGCCAGCACGTCCTACTACGGTGCTGCACGAACCTGGCAGATTTCTACTCCCGTCTGGGTGTTCGCGATCAGATTCACTTTCAACGCGAATTCTACTGGATCGAGCCCGGAGGCCGGATTTCGGTCATGAAGCGAGGACTATTTCCTGCGCCGCTCCACTTCACCGAATGGTTCGCGCGCCTCCGCT
>JAFAUR010000377.1 GCA_019243205.1 Acidobacteriaceae bacterium
TTCGCTTAGCTCAGGTGCGTGCCGCCATCTTTTACGTAGATTCCATTTTTGGTTCACGAGCGTCTATCCGGACTGCTAGCGCAACTCTGAACGGCGTCGAGCTTATTTGCGCGCTGACGGAGCGCATGAGTCCGCCAAAATCCGCGGCCGGTGGACGACTTTGGGATGAATCAGAGTTTTGTATGGATCAGAAATCCGGTCTCTTGGTCACGTATTCTCCGGTGCCGGGACTGTACGTTCAGTACGATTATTCGAACGCCGTCCACTTTCACGACAAAATAATCCCGAGCAAATTCACGATTACGGAAGGCGGACGCACCATGATTGAGGCTCACACGGACAGCGTCAGTGATCCGACTAATCTGGATCCCTCACTTTTCGAGGTTTCCGGTTTGAGTGCTGTTGGGGTTGGTCCTATCGAGAATCCGCCGAGCAACTTCCGCAGTGTTGAGTACCCTCCGCAGGATTCCCCTAACGTGACTCTCCAGTTCGTAGTTCTGCACGCGATGGTTTCGCCCGACGGCCACTTGAGCGATGCAGAGGTTCTAGCCAGCAGCGACTCGAGCAAAAATCAGCAGGCATTGGACCGCCTGGCGAATTGGCAAAATCGGCCTATGATGAGGGACGCGCAGCAGCCGGGAACAGCACCTCAATCACACGAACTGTTTTTCACGTTTCAATTTGCAGTTCCTGCGGGCAGTTAGCAGAGCAACGGATCAGCTGAATCTGAAACTATGAGACCTTGAGCGCGGTGGCCGGGTCGACGCGCAACGCGCGCCAGGCGGGAACCGTAATCGCCGCCAAGGCGATGAGCACGGTGAAGGCGGCTGCGGCCGCGTACACTACCGGATCCACGGGGCTGACGGCAACCAGCATTGCACCCGCGAGTCGCGTCAGTATGGCCGCAGTGACCGATCCCAGGATAAAACCAGCGACTGCGAACGTCATTCCCTGCCGGACCACGAGCTGCATGATAGTTGCCGGTCTCGCGCCCAGAACTACACGAATGCCGATCTCACCCGTGCGTTGGGCAACCGAATAGGCCATCACGCTGTACAATCCGATGGCCGCAAGGAGCAACCCCAAGGCGCTCAAAACGCTCAAAAGCCCCGCGGCAAGTTTTATACCGAAAATGGATCCGGCGATGTATTCGGTCATGGATCCTGTATCGAAGACGGTCAGGCCCGGTTCGATTGAGGCCGCTTCCCTGCGGAGTGCGGCGATGGCCTCCTCTAACGAACCGCGTGTTTTCACGTGGAAGGTTAAACCGTACTCAGGCCGGAAAATCTGACGGATAGAAGCGTAAAAGTATGGCTGCGAGCCTTCACTTACGCTGTGGTACTTACTTTGCTTTGCAACGCCGATGATCGTCAGCCATTCGCCCCATCCGCGTATCTTGCGCCCAATTGGGCTTCGATTTTGGAAGAACCGGCGCACAAACTCCTGGTTGACAACCGCGACCTTCCGCGATTGGGCATCGTCGCGCCAATCGAAGTCGCGGCCTTCCACCACCGAAATCTTCATCGACTCGAAATAGCTAGGGGAGACCAAGTCGCGATAGATCTTCATATTTTCATCTCGGCGCGGAACGTAGCCTTCAACGTCAATGCCTTCCCAATTCCCCCCGTGGAATCCCAACGGAGGTGAATCGTCGTAGCTCACGGCAACCACTCCCGGCTGCCGTTCGAGGCGCTCGCGGAGCAGGCGGCAGAAATTGTCCGTCTGCTGGGCTGTGTAGCCGGCACTCGAGAAATCGAATCGGGCTAGCGCGACGCCCTCGGGCGAGAAGCCGGGGTCAATCGAGCGTACAGTGTTAAAGCTTTTAAGAAATAGCCCGGCGCCGACCAAAGCAACAGCGGCCAAAGCTACTTCAGACGTCACCAGCAGCCCGCGTAAGCGTTGGGAGCGAAGGCTGCTGGAAGCCGCGCCGCGACCGCTTTCCTTCACAGCCTCGTTGATGTCCGCATGGCTGGCCTGCAAGGCGGGAGCGAGACCCGAAAGCGTCACGACGATGATGGCTAGCAGCGCCGTAAATGCAAACACCTGAAGATCGAGCGGCGGAGCGACCACTTCCGGCCGGGCCACGGATGGAAGAAGCCAGGCTATGGCGCCGCCCAACCAATTCGCCAGGACGAGACCGGATGCCGAGCCCAATGCCGTAAGCAACAGCATCTCGACGAAGAGCTGCCGGATGATCTGCAATGGCTTGGCGCCGAGCGCCAGACGGATGCTGAACTCCTTCTGCCGCGTGGTTGCGCGCGCCAGAAGCAGGTTCGCCAAGTTCGCGCAGACGATCAGCAGCACGACTCCGCTTGCCGCCATTAGGATGGTAAGCGGCGTCAGCAATATTGCTTGGGGGCCGAAATGTGATCTCCATAGCGGCAAGACAGTTGCACTGACGCCCTCGTTCGTGTCCGCATCGGCCACCGCCATACGATTCGCGAGCGCCTGCGTTTCGGCCCGGGCTCGATCGATGGATACGTCGGGCGCAAGCCGCCCATAAACCAAGAAGTTGCGCGTATTCCGGTCGCGCAGCATCCACGTCCCGGTGTGTGTCAACTGTCCGTACATCGTGATCGGCAACCATAGCTCCGAGTTCATTCCCGAGCGCGAGCCGTGAAAGCCTTCCGGTGTCACACCGATGATGGTGAAGGGCGTACCGTTGATGCGGAGACTCGCGCCGATGGCCGTAGAGTTGGAGCCGTAGTGGGTTCTCCAATACCCGTAGCTGATGACTGCGACGGGATGAGCATTTTGCGAGGCGTCGCGTTCCGCAGCAGCGAAGAAGCGACCGGCTGCCGGCCTCACACCGAGCATGTCAAAAAAGTTGCCCGAAACCATCTCGCCCCAGATTTTTTCTGTTCTTAGGGACTGGCCCACCGAAAATACGGTCCACGGCTGGACGGCAGTAACAAAGCGCAGTAACTGCAGATTGTCTCGGAAGTCCCGGAAATCGAGATAAGAAGTGGTAATCGGTTCGCCGTTGGCCGCGCGATTTTCGATCACCACGATCCGACCCGGCTGCACCGCACGCGGCAACGGATCGACAACCATGGACCGCATCCAGCCGAAGGTCGTGGCGTTTGCGGCGATCCCTAGTCCAATCGACAACACTGCGACTGCCGTAAAACCTGGACTGCGAGCCAGCATTCGCAAACCGTAACGAATGTCGCGCAGCGAAGCGTTCATACCTCAGCGGAGTGCAATTCTGCTGCCGGTTTGAAACGTTGAATCAAGCAGTAAGTGCTGAGGTTCGGTCGGTTCATCTGTTCATTTATGGGACGACCGGTTAAGGTGTGGGATGTTGTCCGGAAACCTGGTGCAGAAGGAAAAGTTCTCCCCCTATTTTTTCTTCTTCCGGGGTGTAACGGATGGTGTGAACGGCAGGTATCGGATGATGAGGTCTTTGAAGCGCCAGAGGAGGCTAGATTGAAAAGTTCAGTTTTGTGTCTGCCAGTCGTGACTACCGTGCTTGCGTTTTTAGGAGTTCCCGCATTGGCGGGACAGTTCACACCGGACAAGGACGGTCATTCGTGCTCCGCCAACCATCCCAGGTCTGACGATCTAGTGAACTATGCGGAATCACGAGACGAACGGCTGGCCAATGGTTCAACAAATTACATTAATCCTGGCTCTAACGGTTCGATAAGGGTTCACGGCTGGGCCAACTCCGACGTCCTGGTGCGCGCGTGCATTCAGACAGCGGCGCCGAGCGATTCCGAAGCCCGGACGTTAGCCTCGCAGGTGACAATTACGCGCGGTCCCGGCTCGATAGAACCGAGCGGGCCGCCGAATGCAGACCGGCAGTACTGGAGCGTCTCTTATGAGGTCTGGGTGCCGAACAAAGCCAATCTAGACATGAAAGCAAACAACGGCAGCATTGCGGTCGGCGACGTAGCCGGCCAGATCCGTTTTCAAACGCAGAACGGGTCAGTCCGTCTGACCGAGGTTGCCGGAGACGTAGATGGCTCAACCGTGAACGGATCACTGAACATCGATCTCGTCGGCAGCGGATGGAACGGTGCTGGATTACGAGCGGAAACGACCAATGGCAGCGTGCGGCTGAGTCTTCCCCAAAACTTTTCTGCCCAAGTGCAGGTATCAACCGTGAATGGGCGGCTCAACGTCGATTTTCCGGTGACGGTCAGCGGTGAGATCGGAAAAACAATGTCATTCCAGCTTGGAAGCGGCGGCCCGCTGGTCGAGGCGAAAACGAGGAACGGAAGCGTAACCATCTCGCGTAAAGGCTAAGTCAGCGCGAGTGTGACTGGCGTTTGCGCGTCTATTGCGCGTTGGTCCAGTCGTTTGAGCCGTTCACTTTCACGGCTACGTCGGTAAAGGTCAGCGTCAGTGGGTGTCCGTCCGCAGTGCCCCGGTGGTCGGTCGCGACAAGAAGAGGTCCAGCCTTTTTGTAGCCCGCCCAGGTTGCGATAACGACGCTCGGCTTTTTAGGACCGCCGCGGCGGTAGATGAACTGCTCAACGCGCTTATCGTTCCCGATGTAGAGGTCCCAGGTGTCACCGGGCGTGTAACCGATGTCTGAAGGATACTTCACGGAGAGCAGCTGGGCCGAGCCGCCGCCCAGCGGCAGTGGTTGCATGCCCTTGTCCTGTACGTTGGCGCCTGTGTCCCAGTAGGCATGAAAAGGGTAGATCAGCCAATACTGGTCATTCACGAATGCCGGGTCGATCGCGTTCTTCACCATGTCGCTTTGAGTACTGGCCTGAGAATGCGAATACGTGACCTTCACCGGGTTGCCGTCCTTATCTTTTCCGTCATAGGAGACTTGCCCGGTCTTGGGCTCCCAAATCCAGGAACGGGACAGGTTCACTCCGGGGAATTGTAAGTTGAACGTGTAGCGGATTGCGTCGATCTGCCCGAACGAATCAACACCATATTCTTTGGCAATGGGTTCGGCGACGGAATTGCGCTTTGGCGAGCAGGAGCTCGCAGCGACGATCAAGAGCGGCATGGCGAGGGCAAAAACCCGGAATCCATCGAGTCGGCTGAAAGTTCTCATGAAGGTCTCCTAGCGATGATGTGGTGGATGAGACACGCGGCACTCGGGATTCAGAGTCGCGTTTCGTGGATCACTGCGCTTGTGTGCGCGGAGGAAGGCGATAACTGCCCCAGCCGTTGCGACCGACCCGTATTCCAGCAGCACGATCCAGCCGGGAACCGACCAAGGACGGCCAAGCGTACGTAGGTGCCAGACCACATAAGTGGGGATGATGCTGACTGTCCAGATGACAAACGGCAGCGTCGAGGCCGACCTCAGAAATGGCAGCAGCCAAATGAGATACCACGGGTATACAGCCGGTGCACAAAGGAGTGAGGCCGCCATTGGCCAGGCAAATAGGTCCGAAAACGACTGCGGATCAGTTCTTGTTAGCCAGGTTGCAGTAACAAAGCCGACAATCACCGGCAACCCGGCTGCGATCTGCGGGACCAGCTCTTCGAGCCGCGCAAATACAGGATCATTGAAACGCCAAGTCTGCACGTATGTAAGAAGCGAACCGATCGGAATGCGCGAGTGGTCAATGAATGGTAGATACAGGAGTGCAATAACAGATACGGCAAGCACGGCGTCGCGCAATCGAACCCGCTTCCAGTAGGCGGGTAAGAGCACGAGCGGCAAAAACTTCACCGCCACGGCCAGGCCAAATGTTACGGCAGCAATTGTTCCGCGTCGATGCAGAAGCGCAGCAAAAGAGATGACAAGAAGAAGCGCGCCCACAATGTCAACGTGACCGCTTCCCGCCACTTCAAAGGCAAGTAGAGGGTTCCACGCGTACACCAGAACCAGGTGGGCTCCCCGGTTCTCACCGCGCAAGATATGAAGCACCACAAAAACGATCGCAAAATCGCAAAAAACAAATGCCAGTTTCAGCGCAGAGGTGGACTCATGAATCGCTGTTACAGCGCGGAAGAAAAGCTGAGCGCCCGCGGGATACGGACTTGGCACATCCGGGTTATTCAGGTTGCGGGTCTCGCTGGTGTGCAGGCGTCTGGCTCCGGGATCGCTGGGAACGACAAGATATGGGTTGTAGCCGAGCCTCTGAATGCGGCCGTCCCAAACGTATCGGTGGACGTCATCATCGGGACCCGGCGGCATTCGGAGGAATTGAACATGCCAAACAGCCGCGACAACAAGCCCCATGATGACGACACGGCGTGGCAATGCGGGGGCAGAAAAGAACTCACGGACCGCGAACAGGTATGTGATGCCGGCAACAGCTAAGGAAGCGATGAAGCGAGGTCCACCCCTATCGTCCAGGGTTCGTGAACAGACGGTCAGCGCCGCGCATAAGAAGACGGCGAGCAGGTACACTCTGGTGGATGGAGTCAGCCTCACCGTTCTTCCGTGCCGGGCTCTGAGTGGGCCATCACGCTTTCCGAGTCCTTAAGCCATGTCGCCGTGCGTGGCGCCCTATCGGGAGCGATACGCAACTCTGCTGCTAGCCGCGTCAGGTCATCACATACATCGACATCGTAAAAAGGTTCCACCAAAGCTGCGGAAAGCTCAAGATCTCGTACACGCGCGAGCAATTTCTCAAGCGCACTGCTGGTGCCCATCCCGTCCCGTCCGAACAGCGTGGGATGAAACGCCTTTGCCCCGACAAGATAGTAGCCCCCGTCATATGTGGGTCCGACGACTACGTCATGAGCAGCGAGCCTTTCAAAGGCTTCTTCGAGAACAGAACGCGGCAGGTGTGGACTGTCGCTGTTGAAGGCAATGACGCGTCGTGCTTGAAGTTCAGTGAAGTGCGCGAACACCGAAGTAAGAGCCGCAGCAAGGCCGTCACCCTTCTGTGCAATTACGGTTGCCTTCTCGCCTGCCAAGCGCGCCAATTCTTCGGTATCAGACTCCGGGCACATGATGGCGACCTCCACGCTTCCCAATGAACGCGCTAATTCGAGCGAATCGTCCAGAAGACAGCGGTAGAAAGCAATGACGGCATTGGGTGAAAGGCAAGAAGCCAGCCGGGTTTTGACCGCACCTGGCCTGGGTGCTTTCGCCATGATGACCAGCACGCGTTCGCTGCCTGGCGAGCGCACCACTGTTCTGCTTTCAGGCTCCATATTCAGGTTGAGGCAAACCTACGCTGGTCTTGATATTTCGGTTCTTCGACGTCGGAAATGGTATCGCACTATGAGGCTCAAAATGAACCAGCCGGCGCCGAGTGTGCCCTTCAGGGTGCCGCCGATCTTTGATTTGCCGATACGCGGGTGATAGCTCACCGGGACCTCAAGCACGCGAAACCCCGCCAGAGCGCCTTTCAGGATCATCTCGACAGCCCAACCATAGGTGGTCTCCTCAAGCGTGAGGGCGTGAAGTACATCGGCGCGTCCAGCGCGAAACGGGCCTAGATCAGTAATCTGAAGCCCATAGAGACACCTGATGAGGCCGGCTGCGAGGCGATTACCAAATACCTGATGCCACGGCAATGCCCGACCGGAACACCGCCGGCCGAGGCGGGAACCAAGTGTGATGTCTGCACGACCGTCGAAGATTGGCGCCAACAGAGCCGGCAATTCCGAGTGTCTATCGCTGTAGTCGCCATCGAGAAACACGACGATATCAGGGGAATTTGCCGCAGATAATCCTGTCAGGCAAGCTCGCCCGT
>JAFAUR010000411.1 GCA_019243205.1 Acidobacteriaceae bacterium
TTGGCGGCCCAATGCGCCAGTTTGTGTACTGATCGAGAAGGATTCCGGCGCACCGACTGCACCGGATCGTAGTTCCACGGGCAGCTTCGACAGTTCGGCTATCCGGATCGTTGTCGTTCCCGCATCCCGTGAATCGTGAACAATACGCAGCGCAGTGCCGGTGACCTTGCGGAAATCTCCGGCGAGGTCCTCGGCAGCATGCTGGACTGCCTCAGGCTCATCGGACGAAACCAGAATCGTGGCTGTCGAGTCCAGAGTGAAAATCTGGGCCTGCAAAGGAAGAGCTTTACGCTGTGCAATGAGCAGGAGGGCTATCGTGACCCAGAACGCTCGTTTCATGAGTACGATTCTAGAACTTCTGTCCGGGTCTCAAACAAAATCGAGCCACGCCTACGGGAATGGCCAAACCTGTTCGACGGTTTTGCTGAGCATCCATTCTTTATCGGCGGGGTTCAGGAACTTCATGTCGTCACGAACGACAGTCAAGCGCTGCGAATAGGTCGCTCGCTCTTTCGCGATAGGCCAGTCGGTCGCCCACATCAGGCGTTGCGGACCGAACTTGGCGTAAAGACGTTGAACCAGCGCCTGTGAATCAAGCCAGGGATATCCGTCCTTCGAGAGAGACCAGGTATGCGAGATCTTCACGTAGACCTTTGGGTACCGGACGAGCGCAATTAAGTTTTCGAGTTCTTTCGGATGGTCGACCTGGCAATCGGCCATATGGTCGATCACGACAGTTAAATCGGGGAATTTGTCTATAAGAGGTTGGACATCGGGCATGCGACTGATGGGAGCCAATAAGGTCATGGGAACGCGCAGGCTATCACAGCGCTTCCACAGTGGCGGCATCAGCGGTCCACGTATCCAGTCGCCATCTGGTGTTCTTGCAGGACTGAGCCGCACGCCTCGGAAACCAGGTTGGGCGGAAATTGCCGAAAGATGATCCGGGGCGGCGGGATCGAGCGGGTCGACCCGGCACACGCCTTGAAAGTATTCCGGGTATTGCTCAAGTACGGACCCAAGATAGCTGTTGTCGTACCGGTAATGAATCACCTGAATGATGACGGTCTTCGATATCCCGTTCGCGCGCATCAACTCAAGTAGCATCTCGGGTGTAGCGTCGTAGTCCGGGACCTTTGCTCCCGTCGCAAAAGGGAAACGCGGATCATGCTTCCAGACGTGAACATGTGGGTCAAGGATACGGTATCCAGGCAAGCCCGCCACGGCCGTCATTTCCAGAAACTTCCTTCGATTGAAGTCACGCATAGATTGGCTCGAGCGTCCGCACTATATACGCGTCGCACGCTTCATAGCTGGCACGGGGACCTTTGCGCGCGATATCGAGATCCACGCACAACCAGCTATTGAAGCGACCGTCTCGCAGGACGCGATGGCAGGCCGGGAAATCAATTTCACCGGCGCCGAGATCAAACGTGTTTTCGATATAATTCGCTCCCAATGCAGCCCGCTTCGCATCCTTGTAATCCACCATCATTAGCCGGCTTTTGTATTTGTTCATGATCGCTGCCGGATCTCCGCCCCCGAGATAAAGATGCGCCGTGTCGGGAGCGAAAGAGAAGAGTTTGGGATCAGTCATTTCCATACAGCGGTCGATCTCTTCAGGGGTTTGCACCATTTGCCCGAGGTGATTGTGAAGTCCTGCCTTGAACCCCTTTTGGGCTGCTGCTTCCCCCAACTGGTTGTAAAAGCGGCACATGGTCGCGAACGCTTCGGGCGATTTGCCTCGTTTAGGCGAAAAAACGACCAGGCGGTCGGCACCGAAGCGGTGTAGGAAATCCATCGCGTCGCGCGCCCGAGCGAGCACCGCGTTGTGCTGCGCGGGATCGTCGGCAGCGCCGTTGAACGAAATAGTGATGAGTTGAAGACCCCGCGTGGTGAGTTGACGCTCGAGTTCATCGGCTGTGACTCCATACTTGTTCAGAATCTGCGGGTATTGCGTCAGTCGGAGCCCAATGAAGCCGGTGTCGTGCATGACGTCCAGGATGTCTGTGAATGGGGTTCCGGGATAGGAGTTCCAGAGATTCGATCCGAGCGCCCAGCGCAGGTTTCGGTTTGCTGGCAAGCGCTCGGCAGCACGCGATAGCGATATGCCCAGCCAGAGTAAGGCTGTTCTTCGAGTCATCAAAGAAAAGTCTACTCTCGAACTTCCGATGTATACCGTTGAAGGCAAGCAGCTTGTCTTGAATATGACAGCGGAAGGATGGCAACCTTCGCCGCAATCTCGGGCGCGCGCGGTCTTGGCAATCGCGGATGCTCCGCCTAGCGGCAGATCGATGGACGCTTAATTACTGTTTCTAAACGCTATATTCCCGCCGAGATTAAAAAATCATGGGTAATAATAGGAAGATTCTTACCCAAAAGCAGGGATTTGACAGGAAATTCTTGCCATATATCGGGAAGAATTAGCATGAAAAGATTGCAAGTCCCGTATAATTTTTACGAGACCGACCGATATATGAAAAGACTGAAGATTTAGGAGGCTGATTGCTCGTCTTAGAGAATCGATCTTCGAACGGAGCCCGTTACGAGTCGAGCCTTCTTCGAACTCTTCGAGAATTCGATTTTCGGCCTCTTCCGTCATCCAACTGTCCACAGAGATTAAGCCTGGTTCGCGCGGCGGACGCGGTCCGGACTCAGGCGATAAAACACTTTTCAGCATGAAGATTCTGACTATAAATTCCGAGCCATCCTCTTGGCAGGAGCGTACGATACCATTAGCCGTGTAGAATCTACCTATAAGGTATACTTCTGTCTGTTCGCCTACTTTGGATGCACTACGAATCACGGCCTCTGACGAGTGAGACTCGATCATCTGCACGAATTGCTCATGAGACGGCGCACCCGGCATGTCTGACCAGCGCAACAGGAGCTGGTTGGGACCGTTTAAGCTGATTCCGGGAGACATGCACGACCCTGCTTTGATGCTCGCTGGTTCTATTGTTGGCTGACCTATTGAAAAGTTCAATCGGAGGACCCTATAAATTTTCGTTGTTCATACATGCTTGGTGGTAATACAATAATGAAAACTGGTTCATCTTACAACCTGGTCGTACGGTCTGAACGGCCGTTCGCAGAAGGCTCGCGCGTGCAATGCGTCGTGACGGGCTGCAGTAGTACAACCCATAACTTTGGAGATTTTTAACGGTCGTTCACCATGCGCCAAAATTGCACATTTCAGATACTCGCCCCTTCCATCGCCCGGCCAACGAATTCATTTGCTCGCCTGAAATCTGACAAGCAATCTTATAACCATTTGTTGGCATCGATGCAGCGGCTGCGAGCACGCGTCTATCTGAAAGACGGCGCGATTCAGCCTTGGGAAATTGATAATGACGGGCGCTTTCACATGCCCGGTGATGAACAGTGTTGGCATCTATTGCTCGTAGACGATGCGAAGGAAGTCGTCGGATGTGCACGTTATCTGGTGCATGACAAGAACGTTCGCTATGAAAACTTGCGGGTCTCGCACAGCCCACTGGCCAAAGATGCATCCTGGGGCGAGAAACTCCGAACGGCAGTGGATTCCGACCTCCAGCGGGCGCGCGCAGAAGGCCTTTGCTATGTAGAAGTTGGCGGTTGGGCGCTCGCCGAAGAGTGGCGCAACACCAAAGCTGCACTGGAGATCCTTGTGGGATCCTTCGCTCTCGGGGAACTCTGGGGCGGCTGCCTGGGATCCTGCACGGCCACTGTGCGTCACGGTTCCTCTTCCATATTACGTAGAATCGGCGGTACAAGTTTACGTATCGGAGATGAAGTCGTGCCGCCTTACGACGATCCCGAGTATGGCTGCGTCATGGAAGTGTTGCGTTTCGACTATCGTTCACCAACCAAAAGGTTCATGCCATTCATCAATCAGTTAACGGCGACGCTCGGCAAGTGCCCGGTATTGTGTCCATCGCCGGTGCCGGCCTGGGGCCTCAACGCCCGACCGGGGGCGTACTTGCCCGAACAGGCTGCCCGGCTCGAGCTCACGCCCGCTTTTCAATAAACAGCGGGCGGTAGGTGTAGGGCTTGTCTTCGGCAAAACTGGATTCATGTCTCAACGAGTGGCGCAGTGCGATCGGCGATACATTTGTTCGTACGGAACCGGCCATTCTGGAACGGGCCGAAACCGCTACGTACAAGACGGCGCAACGTATCCCCGCCGTTCTGAGTCCCGCCACCCGGTCCGAAGTACAGCAATGCCTGCACATCGCAAATAAGTACGGCGTTCCTGTTTACCCGATCAGCAGCGGGAAGAACTGGGGATACGGCTCGCGTGTTCCGCCAGGCGATGGTTCCGCGTTAATCGATCTGGGCCGACTCGACAAAATTGTCGAGTTCAGCGAGGAGCTGGGATATGTCACAGTCGAACCGGGTGTCACGCAGAAGCAACTGTATAGCTTCCTTCGCCAGAAGGGATCGCGTCTATGGATGGATGCGACAGGCTCGAGTCCGCAATGCAGTTTGATCGGTAACACAATGGAGCGGGGTTTCGGGCATACGCCTATGGGCGATCATTTTGCCCACGTCTGCGGCCTGGAAGTTGTTTTGCCGGACGGGACAGTCGTTGAAACCGGCGCCGCGCGGCTACCTGGGTCGCTTACTGCCTCGGTGAACCGCTGGGGAGTGGGGCCTAGCATCGACGGGCTATTCTCGCAATCGAATCTTGGGATTGTTACGCGCATGACTATCTGGCTCATGCCCGAGCCGGACGCCTTCGAAGCTTTCTTCTTTCGCTGCCCTGACCACGCTTCCCTCCCTGAGTTGATCGATGTGATCCGTGATCTCCGGCTGCGTGAGATTCTACGAAGTTCCATCCACATCGGGAACGATTACAAGGTGTTGGCGGGTTTACAACCATATCCCTGGAACAAAACGGATGGCAAGACGCCCCTGGGCCCAGAATTGATGGCGAAGTTCCGCTCCAAACTCGGCTTTGGAAGCTGGAACGCTTCGGGCGGGCTGTACGGTACGAAAGCGCAGGTGAATGAAGCGAAGGGCATCCTGCGTAAAACGTTCGCGAAGCAATCCGGGACATTGAAGTTCCTCAGTCCCAAAACGCTGAGGCTAGCCAAAAAGTTCGCTCACCCCTTTCGCATGTTGACGGGATGGGACCTGAATAAGACCGTAGAACTTGTTGAACCCGTTCTCGGCCTCATGCAGGGCGTGCCGACTGAGCAACCACTGAAGTCGGCGTACTGGCGGAAGCGCTTCGAAGCACCGGCCGAGATGGACCCGGACCGGGACCGATGCGGGCTGCTTTGGTATGCTCCCGTTGCCCCAGCTTTGGGGCACTCCGTTGAGGCGCTCACCGATTTAACATCAAATATTTTGCTCCGCTTCGGGTTCGAGCCGATGATTTCGTTGACGTTCCTGACAGCTCGTTTGATTTCGTGCGTCGTCTCAATCTCGTACGACCGTGATGTACCTGGAGAGGATGAAACTGCTGCCGCCTGCCACGATGAACTGGTGCGAGCGTGCTCGGAACGCGGGTACTATCCTTACCGGCTTGGGATCAAGTCGATGAATCAGATTACTGAACGCGAAGAGTACGCGGACCTCTTGGGCCGTTTGAAAACCGCTCTCGATCCCCAGGGCATTCTGGCGCCCGGTCGCTATGACCCGCGAGGTTCGGCTGTGTCGGACCCGATACTAGAACGAAGCTAATGTGTAAATGAACATAGGTAGGCGGTCGCGCTTTCCTGTCACACCCTCGAAAATCACGCCCCGCTCGCATCGGATATCCGCGGCGTGAGCTGTCCGTCATATCCAAGATTCTTCAGCTGCGTCACAAGTCGCTGACGTCTCCGCTTCAATGTGATTGGTGTTGGTACCGGCCCGTATTCCACGTAGGAAACTCCTTCGTGAAGAACCTTCCAGATCAGGCGACAAAGGCGGTGGGCAATAGCCCAGACTGCTTTGGCGTAACCCAAACGTGCGGATAACCGGCGGAAAACGATCTGAAGCTGGCAATCTTCTTTCCGGACTGCAGCGTGGGCGAGCTGATTGAGAAGGCGACGCATGGAACGGTTGCCTTTGGCCGAGCGGTCGCTGCTTGATACTCCGGCACTCTCCTGGAGTCCGGGACAAACTCCCACCCACGAGGCCAGTTGGGCGGCCGACGGAAACGCCGCTGCTTGGGGTCCGATTTCTGCGATGATCTGCTGCGCCGAATCGATTCCGAGGCCCGGCAACTCAGCCAGACGCACGATTGCATTCTGGTGTGCTTTCATCGCCTCTGCAATCAATTTGTCCAGGCTCGCCATCTGCGATT
>JAFAUR010000504.1 GCA_019243205.1 Acidobacteriaceae bacterium
ATTCGTGATTCGATTCTCGTACGTTGACGATCCTCCGTGGATGAACGAAGGGCGCTGTTGGACGCCAAGACGAGCGAACTACTTGTCTCCCTGTGACGTATTCATCAGCATGATGCGACAGCTCTGCCGGGCTCTAATTGTAGCGGCCGTGGCGATGAAGTCCGCCGAAGGACAAAAGACAATTGCCATCACGAATGTAACTATCATTGACGGAAATGACCGTCCACCTCAGCCACATTCGACAGTGGTGATCCGAGGGGAGAAGATTCTCGCCATTATGACGAACGGCAAGACGCCTGCTAAAGAGGCGACTCTGGTAGATGGCTCCGGCAAATTTTTGATTCCCGGTCTCTGGAATAACGATCTTCACGGCCCTGCATACAAAGATGCAAGCACCTCGTTCGCTTCTCTGATCTCCTATGGAATCACCACCGTTCGGGATATGGGTGCGCCCCTTGAGGACATCACGAAACTCCGGGCGGCAACTGCAGGCGGAGCACTAGCCGGGCCGAGACTATTCGTTGCCGGTCCTCTACTAGAAGGGCCAATCCCCATACAAATGGATCTAATAGTCGATCTTTTCGGTGTACGAGAAGCTCAGAACCAGGTGAAACTCCTCAAGCAGCGCGGTGTGGATTACATCGAAGTGGACACTACCTTGACTCCCGAATTGTATTGGACAATTTCGGATGAGGCGAGACGCCAAAAGATACCTCTGGTGGGGCACATACCCGCGACCATTTCTGCTTGGGACGTCGCAAAAGCCCATCAAGTGGATGTGGAGCATCTCGGTGGTCGATTTCTTAACGTTCTTGTTGGTTGTTCCAAGGACGAACCGCACTTCAACGAGGTACTTTCTCATACCTATGACAATCTCGTGGTCGCGGTGAAGGAAAAGCGCCAAGCGGATGAGCCCCAGTTCAAAGCTGAGTTCGACGAAAGGCTGCTAAGTACGTTTGACGAAACCAAGGCGAAACGACTGTACGATCTATACGCCGACAATGGTGTTGCGCAGACCCCAACCCTGTATACTCTAAAAACTCTGTGGGGCACTAACAAAGACAATCACAAATTGAACGCCCGGGATATGGAAAGTGGGAAGAAGATCTTCGCAAAAGATTTGGACGTTGTATGTCGAATGAAGCGGGCCGGGGTAACTATTCTGGCCGGAACGGACGGCCCTTATTCAGAGGGCGGCAATGCGCTTCACGGCGAATTGGAACTTCTTGTTGAAGCAGGGTTACGTCCTCTTGAGGCCTTACAAGCGGCCTCTCGCGATGCGGCCGAGAAAATGGGTGTGCTGAAAGAAGTTGGCACAATTGAAACGGGCAAGACGGCCGATCTCGTGCTCCTCGACGCAGATCCACTTACAGACATTTCAAACACTCGAAAGATTGCGGCTGTTTTTCTTCGTGGGCGTTTGTTTTCCCGGGATGAGCTTTCGAATCTGAGAAAGCAGTAATTCCGCGGATTCACTTACGTGGAGAGTTTGCATTCGCTTCGATGTTGAGTTCGATCTCCACGTCGGCGCCGGGCGCGGGAGGGACACCGAGTTCCATGACATTATCGCGGGTGATGCCGAAATCGGCGCGCTTCGTGGTCGCTGTACCCGTGAAAAGCCGCCCGCGCGGGCTTACCGGGTGGGATATCGGGGAACATTCCCTTGAAGACGAGCTCAGTGGCACCACTTTGGTGATGCCGGGAATAGTCAGTGAGGCTTCCATAATCCATGTGTTTCCCGAGGATCGGCGGATGCCCCGGCCGGTATAAATCATAGCGGGAAATCGAGTGACATCAAAGAAATCGGGCCGCGAAGATCGTCGTCGCGCGCGGCCTTTTGCGTGCTGATGCTATACGTCGCTATCGTGACATCCACAGCGCATGCAGCCGGGTCCGGCGAGGCCGTGACGGTTGCTGTAACCTTGTCGAACCTGCCACGCACGGTTCCGACTACATGATGCCAAGCGCTGAAGTACCCAATGGGCCTGCGAAACCGGCCCGTCGGAAACCGGCCTCGCGGCATCAGCTCGCGAGTGGTCGGGAAGGGTTTACGAACCGCAGCTCCGTGGACCAGCTACGTTGACGTATAACGCGCTTCCCGCGGAAGTGACTTGCTCTGGCGGTCCACAACTCGGCTTGTGGCACATCTGAATGCTTGCCCGACCGGACACGACGTTCGCGGAGATCACATGAATTCACTTTGGAAATATAACGAGTTAATGGGCGATTTGAATAGCACGGGAAGCGATCAGGTGCACTCTATCGCAGGTTCGTAACTTCCTCGATCCCTTTTTGATAAGCCGGCACTTCCACGGCGATTAATTGTTCATCCTCGGTGGTTGAAATGCCGATTTGCAAGTGGCCAGCGGCCAGGATTCGCGATATCTCATGCCGGCAACTTCCGTCCTGGATACGAATCGGCAGGGCATCTAGTTAGTGACGCTGAGCGATCATTCTGTCGAGCGGCTCGCCTGCGGCGAACAGTCTCCACGCAAGCGGGGGCGGGTGGGCTACAAGCTAGGAACAAGCCAACCGGCAACGTCGGTGCGGACAGTGCGACATTCCGATCAGTCGGGAAACCCAGGCTGGACCAGCACTGGGTGACTTTGGGCTGACTACCACAAGTGTGGTACACCCCGCGACCGAAGGAATACCCGTGAACACGCGCTCCGAACGCACCGGCACAGGATTCAGTCTGAAGTCAGAACTGTTCGATCCAGCTGAGAGGCGGATTGAACTGTAGCGTGAGCTGGTGGTCTACACTCCCCGAATCCGCAGCCGTGTGGGTTCGGGATTGGGGCGTCATAGATGGCCAGGGTCGGCCGTCTCGCGCTGGGCGTTGACAACGAGCGAGTGCTTCATCACCGGATGCTTCATAAATTCCCAAATGCCCATACAATCCTCTTGCGCGCGCCGTCGATCGCGTCCGCGAATGCACATCCAGATGACACCGACGACGTACTGTGCCAACCAGCACTCGCTTCCGTTGGGTGACATCAGGCAACATAGAGCGGCAATTGAGGCCACGCGAGCAAGACCAGCAACTCACCGGAAGCAACAACTTACAGGCTTCAAATCCCTTGGAAAGGTTCGACTCCCATTAGCTTCCGCCCACACAGTTCTTCCAAACAACAGACCGGGATTTGGCTCTAGGCTCTCTACGCACTTAATGGGGACAGGCTGGATTCCGACTGATCTCAAGAACACATTACCTTAACTCTCAATGGTGAGCGTCCGGTTGTGGCCGTCTAGCGATTGAGCTCGCAGCAGAGCCATCCTTCAAGAGAGTGCGGATTGGGCCTCGGGAGGGATGGATGAGTGGACTTAGTCAAAAGAGTGGTGAGCTTGACGATTCGGATGGGACGAGTGCGCCAGAGAAGGGGCGCATGGGTTCAGTGAGTGAGAAGCGATGGATTGTAGA
>JAFAUR010000512.1 GCA_019243205.1 Acidobacteriaceae bacterium
AGTAATTTCGACGCTCGAGTTCCTCGAGCATCATTTTTCTTAACTGGGTCACAAGGGACCTCCTTTGTGACCCAAAACTATCCCAGCTTAGAAACCGCCGCTACAACGCCCACGCGTAGCGTCTGCCGCTTCGGCTTCGTTCAAGTCCCGTTCGCGCCTGCTTGCGCTCGATATGCAATTTGAAGAGGGTGCAACTGTGCCGGGGAAGTCACCCAAGCTGCTGTTGGATTCGGGTGGAGCTACATTTTGCACAACGCGCGGGCGGCGTTGCCCGCCGGGACTCCCACACGTAGCCACATCTCAGGCATATCATCTTTCCGTACCATTTTTTTGGGTCGCGCTTACCTACGCCGAGTGCCATGGCTATCGCGATGTAAACAAGCAGCGGCCAATGCGCCGATAACACCAACAAGCCCCGAGACAGGATCAGACTTGAAGAACAAAATGGCGGCCATCGTTTACAGGGGTATCACGCGTCCACGACAGTCGGTTGCTGTCCGGGAATCTGGTGGGTCAGGTCCCGGGAAGTCCGCCTATCGGAAACTTGAAATAACCCGGTTCTCGCGCACTCCCCTCCCTAGCTCATCCCCAACACCTGATCAAAAAACCTCGCCATCGCTTCATGCGCTTCTCTCGATTCGGGCAAATGCGAATCATTCCAGAACGCATGCGGCAGCGCTTCGAACACCATCAGCCGCGAATCCACTCCGGCCCGCAGAAACGCGCGATGAAGAATACAGGTTCCGCTCAACAGTAAATCGCGCGTGCTCGTAATGAATAAAGTCGGCGGCATGCCGTGGAGATCACTGAACAGGGGTGACAGGATCGGATCACTTAAATCCGTAGCGCCCGCGTACTCCCGTTCATGCGGCTCTGCGCCGGGAACTTCGAGATGCCCCGACAAACCGTCGAGCGCAAACAACGCCCGCGAGTCGCCGTATCGCGACAAGTCGCCTATCCCGGAAAAAACGCCAAGCGCGCCGGGCAGAGGCATGCCCCCCTGTTTCAGTTTGGCCGCCACTTCCGCGGTCAGAATTGCTCCCGCCGATGTACCGTAGATCGCAATCCTTCGCGGCTGATACGTTTTCAGCACTTCTTTATAGACCGCGAGCACATCATCGAGCCCCGCCGGAAACGGATGCTCGGGAGCCAACCTGTACAACACGGAAATGACTTTCGTCCGTGCCAGTGCCGCAACCGGAATGCTCTCGGTAAGCGACCCCGAGTCCGAGTTGAATCCGCCCCCATGCAGGTTAATCAGCACGCGGCTCTGATTCGCGGCAGGTACGTCGGGCGGCGTAATCACGCGCACCGGCACGCCGGCGATCTTCTGCTCTTCTACCTTGGTCCGGTAGATCTTTCGAAACTCCTCACCTGCGCCGGCCTGCCATTTGTCGGTATGCGAGCGGCGGTCCGCGAGCGATTCCGGTTTCGGATTATCCGGCACGCGTCTCGCGAGCCGCGCTTGCGCCTCCGGGCTGATCGTCTTTGGAACAGGAACGACGCGCGTCACATGCGCCGTACCGTGCTCATCGATATAGCTCGTATCGTTTTGAGGAATTACCGCCTGCTGGCTCCAGACAAGAGCGCCGCCCGTCATCGTTAACATCGCAATCCTTCGGATACACATCGGTATCCAGGTTAGATCAGCGCGGTTAAACTACTCGCCGCAGGCAAGCGGGCGCGCAATATCTTCGAGCGACTGCCTCTCGGCATTGACGCCAAGGATGATCTCGACGAATCCGCCGAAAGCGATCACGGCCGCCCCTGCCATGTAGCCCCAAACCAGTAACGATCGCGAGCCTGTCCCCACGATGTAGCCGTACAGAGCCGGGCCCGCCACACCGCCGACCAGAGTCCCGCAAGCGTAGAAAATCGAAATGGCAATGGCGCGGATCTCGAGCGGAAATACTTCGCTCACGGTCAGATAAGCCGCGCTTGCTGCCGACGAGGCAACGAAGAAAGTAAGGCTCCAGCACACCGCTTGCGTGAAGGCCGTCAGCACACCCAGGTGGAATAACCACGCGGTCACGGCCAGCAGAACGCCGGAACCGATATAGGTCGCCGAGATCATCACTTTTCGGCCGAGCGTGTCGAACAATCGTCCCATGACAATCGGCCCCAGCCAGTTGCCGAGTGCGAGCGGCACCAGAAACAAGCCGAGCTTCTCCGCTGAAACGCGGTAATAGCGCAGAAGCACCAGCCCGTAAGTGAACAGTATGGCGTTATAGAAGAATGCCTGGCTGACCATCAAAACGAATCCCAGCACCGAACGCCGGCGATGCTCCTTCACCATCGCGTCCCAGATTTCGCGGAACGGAGTGGTCGGTCGTGCCACTAATTTGATGGTTCCGGTCGTCGGCGGCAGCTCCTCTACGTGACCGCCGGACACGCGCTCTTCGATATCGCGAACAACGGCCTCGGCTTCGTTCTTCCCGGCATGGATCATCAGCCACCGCGGACTCTCCGGGACGTGTCTGCGCAACGCGAGCACTACAATCCCGATCGTCGCGCCGATCAGAAAAGCGAGGCGCCAGCTGAAGCTGGGCGGGAGAATTCCCGTCCCTAGCAGCAGAAGCGATGCGCCCGACCCGAGAGCCGCGCCTCCCCAGAAAGTCGAATTGATGATCAGATCGACATGCCCTCTGACACGCGCGGGAATAAGCTCGTCAATGGCTGAGTTCACCGCCGCGTACTCACCGCCGATACCCGCTCCCGTCAGAGCACGGAACAGTGTAAAACTGGCGAAATTCCACGAGAATGCGGTTGCGGCCGTCGCCAGCAGATAAAGCAGAATTGTGATGCTGAACAGCTTTTTCCTGCCCCAACGGTCCGTTAGATATCCGAACACCAACGCGCCCGTTACGGCTCCGATCAGGTAATACGTACCGCTCATGCCCAGTTGAGCGTCTGTCAGGCCGAGAGTGTCAGGGCGTTTCAAGATGCCCGCCAGCGCACTCGCCAGGTTGAATTCGAGCCCGTCAAGCAGCCAGGTAATCCCGAGTGCAACGACCACCAGGATGTGCCAGCGGCTCCAGGGAAGGCGGTCGAGGCGCGCCGGAATATTCGTCTCGACACATTCGGCTTGTAGAGCTCTAGCAGGTGACGACATAGAGTCTCGCCCTAAACCAGCGAGTTATGAATGAGACCCGGTGATCGTACGCCGAGTTACTCGCGGAGCACCCTAGTAGAAGACCGGGCTCCGTAAGCCCAAGGGTCTAAGTGCCCAGTACTCCGGACGGCCTGAAAGCGCTCAAGCTCTATTACTGTCCCGCCGATGAGCAGGCTGAAGGAAAAAACTAAGGCGTGAAAGCTCGTTGGTTACTTATCTCTGTGCTAGTGGCGGTAAGCAGCAGAAGGGCGCTGCCTTCCTCGCCAAAAATCTCTCCGGATCTACAAAGTGTAGACCCCAATGCAACCGTTCGGGTCATCGTGCAGTACGCCCAAACTCCTCCCGCAACCAACCCCGGCCTCATTAGCGGTCTACTCAATACCACTCTGAATCTGGTATTCAACGTGGTCCATGCTGTCGTCTATACGGTCAGCGGCTCGTCGCTTTCGACCTTAGCGAACGATCCCAACGTCGTCTACATCTCGCCGGATCGCACTTTGACCGGGCAGCTCGACTACACAGCCGCCGCAGTCAATGCCGGGGCAGCATGGCGTTCCAAATTGACAGGCGCGGGCATCGGAGTTGCGGTCATCGATAGCGGCATTAGCTCATCACCCGACCTGAGCGTGCTTGGATTGTTGCCGCGTGTCGTCTATACCGAGGATTTTACCGGTGGCAATGGCCGGGACGCATACGGCCATGGCACGCACGTCGCCGGAATCATCGGCGCCAATGGCGTCAGCTCCACTTGTTTCGGCTGCACGCGATCTCTGGTCGGAATAGCCCCCAACTCCACTCTCATCAACCTTCGGGTTCTCGACGGGAACGGCCAGGGTTCTGACAGCTCTGTTATCAAAGCGATCGAGCGAGCAATCGCGCTCAAGCAGCAATACAACATCCGCGTCATCAATCTTTCTCTCGGGCGCCCGATTTATGAAAGCTACCGGCTCGATCCTCTCTGCCAAGCAGTCGAAGCCGCGTGGAAGGCCGGTATCGTCGTGGTTGCTGCTGCCGGTAACGACGGTCGGGACAATTCGATCGGCAACAATGGCTACGGCACCATTGAAGCACCTGGGAACGATCCCTATGTCATTACCGTCGGCGCCATGAAAGCGATGGGCACTTTCTCCCGGACAGACGATCTAATCGCCAGCTACAGCTCGAAAGGTCCAACCGCCATCGACGACATCGTGAAACCCGACATCGTAGCGCCCGGCAACCACGTCGTCTCTCTGTTAGCTCCAGGCTCTACGCTGGGAGTAGATCCGCAGAACGCCGTTCCTCTCTCGTATTATCAAACGACCGGCGGCAACATGCCGTCTTCGAAATTCCTGATGCTGAACGGAACCAGCATGGCGACTCCGGTCGCAAGTGGTGCCGTAGCCGACATCCTTCAAGCTCAACCCTCACTTACGCCCGACCAGGTGAAAGCTCGTCTGATGAAGACCGCGTACAAGAGCTTCCCGAGCTCCAGCACGGCTGTCGATTCGGTGACGGGCCAGAGCTTCGTAAGTCAATACGACATCTTGACTATCGGTGCCGGGTATCTTGACCTCGGCGCCGCGCTCGCGAACAAAGATCTGGCAACCGGCACCGCGATGTCACCCGCTT
>JAFAUR010000521.1 GCA_019243205.1 Acidobacteriaceae bacterium
CGCGAAGTAGCTGGTGTTATTGGCCGCTATTCTCTCTCTCCCGGGAATTTACGTGCTGCGGCCGGACTGGGGAATCACGATCTTCTACAGAAGTGCTTCGGCGGAGACAACACGCTTACATCTGAGGCTTTTTCTGCGCGAGGATTCTACCGTCCGCACAGCGGGTTTCCGGATTGGCATCCATCGGCCGATCCGCAGGAGGTTTTGGATGAGGCGCTTGTATGGACCTGCAAGAGCGGCCGTACGGACGTCCTTCCGCATCTCGTTAAAGCCGGGGCACGGCTCGACGCCGATCCTTATCGGGGGACACCGTTAATTTGGGCGGCGGTCTGCAACCGTGTCGAAACGGCGGAGTGGCTCATCGAGCATGGCGCAACCGTCGATCTCAAAGCCACTTTCGGCGGCCTCACGCACGGCCAAGGTGTCACGGCACTGCACATGGCATCGCAGAGCGGTCACCTACAGATGGTACGGTTGCTCATACAAAAGGGAGCGGATCCGAAGATCAAGGACGATCTCTATCACGGTGATGCCGAGGGCGCCGCCAACCACTTTGGACAGCTTGCTGTTCGGGATTACTTGCGCTCGCTTGGAAATTGAGACTCACGGTATGCCGAGAACCGTGCCGTCCCTGGCGGCAGCCCAAGAGAACTCACACCTGCGAGTCCCAGTACACTGAAGTCCATGAATGGATGGTGCAGATGGGATGAGCAAACGCCAAAGAATTGCCCAAACGCTGGCCACGGTTGGATGTCTGGTTGTGCTAGTGGGATCCGGTCTTCATCTACGCGGCGGATATCCGATTATTTCGGCAGCCCTGACCAAGTCGAATCTCGATGAGAGTATCAGAAATGCATTGCGAGCTGTTTTTTTAATGATCGGCATGACGTGGATCGGCCTCGCGCTTGTGACGCTGATTGCAACCTTTGCCATAAGCCGAACTAGTAAGCCGGTTATATTCTTGTGCGGGTGCGTCCTGGTACTCCAAGTGCCGATCTGGGTGGAGCTCATGGGCTGGTTTGTTGGCAACGAAATGTTTTTGCTCGGGGCCGGGCTTATCGTCAGCGGAGGATTGCTGTTCCAGACCTGGCGCTTGGCCTGAATGCCGCAAGCGAGCTGTGATTCCTAAGTCCTTGGCTAGTCGCGAGCGCTGATCACGCTAGGAAGATGGCGCAATCTAAACTTTCCCCGTCAGCGAGTTGAAGCGTCTCCGGACGCACCTGGAGATTGGTAGCGGGTGAGATTCTGTTGGGCGGTCGTCATCGAATTCGAACGTTCTGGCGTAGCTGATCGCGAGCGGCAAGGCGGGATTGCAGTTGCCTGCGGTAACGCCGGCTCAGCCGAAGCGTCGTTCCGTCATCGAGCAGGACGTCGTACTCGCCATTTTCGTTCGGTTTGAGACGGCGTACACAATCGAGTTTCACGATTGTCGAACGGTGAATCCGGCAAAAAAGGGCGTGATCCAACTCTTGCTCAAGTTCGGACATGCTGCGGCGCAGAAGGTGTGTTTTGGCGCCGATGTGTAAACAGGAATAGTAGTCAGCCGCCTCGATCCAATCAATCTCAGACACTTTTAGGAACAAAACTTGGCCTGCGCTTTTCAGCGAGATAAATTCTCTACGTTTGGGAGTAATTCTTTCCTGCGAGATCCTCTCTTTGGCGCGATGGAGCGCTCGGTAAAAACGAACATCGTCGAATGGCTTCAGGAGATAGTCGAGTGCTCCCGTTTCAAACGCGCGTAGGGCGTACTTATCGTAAGCGGTGACGAAGACGATTGCCGCTTCCAACTCTCCACCAAGCATTTCGAGCACGTCAAAGCCATCGCACTCCGGCATCTCAACGTCCAGGAACAATAGGTTCGGTTTCGCTCTGCGAATTAACGACAGGGCCTCCGCACCTGAGGCGCATTCTCCGACGATCTCGATCTCCGGATCACGCCGCAAGAGCATCATGAGACTACTGCGGCCAAGGGGCTCATCGTCTACGACTACTGCACGAAACGGCTGCGGTGGTGCTTTTATATGCATGCATCAGCCCTCCGCGACCGATGCGGCAATGACAAACGGAATAGAGATCAAAACCTCGACTCCGCCCGCTTGCCGATTCCGCACGCTCAAACCGGACGCTTCACCGTAGAGGCTCTGCAGCCGAGCCCGCACATTCGAGATGCCAATGCCAGAGCTTGCGGTTTTCCAATCGGCAGAAAGGCCAGGTCCATCGTTACCGATGCTGAGAGTCAGTGTTCCATTGGATTGAGAGGCGGCGATTCGAATCGTTCCGCCCGCCGCCCGTTTCGCGATGCCGTGCAGAACCGCGTTCTCGACTATGGGCTGCAGCAGCAGGCTGGGGACCTGCGCTGCATAGAGTTCGCCGGGAACGTCTACCTCGAGCTGAAGGCGATCGTCGAATCGGACCTTTTGAATGTCCAAATACTTTCGCGCAAAATCCATCTCTTCTTCCAATTTCGTTTGTTGCTGGGTCGATTCCTGTAACAGTCTCCGTAGTAGATCGCCCAAACCGCTGATCATGCCCACTGCTGCGTCATTGCGGCCCTGGCGCACCAAGCCCGTGATGGAGTTGAGTGCGTTGAAAAGAAAGTGGGGCTCGATTTGCCTGCGCAAGGCGTTGAGCTGAGCCTTAGACAACTGCTCATTCAGCCGCGCTGTCTCCGTTTGCTGCGACGCAAGGCGCTCTTTCGATTCCAGGCCATACCCAACGGCCACAATTGCCGCATACAAAATCAGCGAGGACAGCAATCCGTCGAATGCCTTGTGGACTAGATGCGGAAGGAATGGAGTCACCGGCGAGTCTAAGTAAGGGTTGAACAATGTTTCTAGCCACGCAGTCCAGGCGGAATAGGCAAGACCGACGGCAAAAAACGCCGCGATGTGGGCCGGCCATGTTCCGAAGCGTCTAAGTTCAGTAGCGGGGAACCGGCTCCCAAGGCGCAGGAGGAATGGGGTCGCTATCGCCCATGGCA
>JAFAUR010000643.1 GCA_019243205.1 Acidobacteriaceae bacterium
TTCTCCATCGCGCCCTTACGAAAGCTGATGGGGTCGCCGCATCAGATTGCATCGGAAATTTCGCGATTCGGCCATGCGCGTAAATTGGAAGCCAATCTGGCGATTGCGTCGAATCCGGATACGGCAATTCTGCTCGCGCGCTACTTCCGCGGGGTTACGCTGGTGACTCCCGGTGAAGAGCAATTTCGACTTGCTCCCATCCCTCTCACCGCACTGTTGGCTCAGAAGGCCCAAGCCGATCCGAAACTGCTCGAGACTTTAGAGAAATGGGGGCTTAAAACTTGTGGCGAACTCGCGCAACTGCCTGAAAAGGGTGTGGCGGAACGGCTCGGACCCGCAGGTGTCTTTTGGAGGCGATTAGCTCTCGGGAACGTGCATCGGCCGCTGCGCATCCCGCCTCCTCCAGTCAGTTATGAAAAACGGATGCAGCTGGATCATCCGGTTCAGACTCTTGAACCCTTATTGTTTTTGTTTGGCAGAGTCTTAGGAGATCTTTGTCAAAAGCTGCGCACCCATTCGAGAGCCGCGCGGTTGTTGCATGCGCATTTGGAACTGGACGACGCCAAAGAGTGCCGGTGCAAGCTGGAATTCCCCGTACCCTTGGACGATAGCGCGACCTTGCTGAAGCTGCTGCAATTGCATCTGGAACGGCATGCCCCGGGCGGCGCGGTAAATGCTTTTACATTACAGCTCGAACCTGTTACTCCCAGAAGAGTACAGGGCGGCTTTTTTCGGCCGCCTGCACCTGCGCCCGACAAACTGCAAGTGACTTTAGCGCGCATAGCCGGCCTGGTAGGAAAAGAAAATGTCGGCACACCTGTTTTGCTCGATACCTATCGTCCGGACGCATTCGAATTGGTGACCCCGAACGTGTCTGCGGAAACGGCGGCACTCAACGCGAATGCTGATTCGAAGGTGGATGGGACTACACTGCGGCTCGCGATCCGCCTATTCAGGCCCGCTTTGGAAGCGCGTGTACGAGTGGCAGGCGCGGCTCCCCGGAAGATCATAGCACCGGGTGTAAAAGGAAATGTTTTGCAAGTTGCCGGTCCATGGAAAACATCTGGAGAATGGTGGGCTCCCACGGCATGGAACCGGGAGGAGTGGGATGTGGCGCTGGACGATGGCGCGCTATATCGAATTTATCTTGAAATGCGAACGCATCAGTGGTATGTGCATGGCGTGTATGACTAAGGTCTGGCTGTTGGCCCTGCGTTTGCTACCGATAACAGGACTGGAAAATGCAGCGAATTTTTGGTAAACCAAAGCTAATCGGCCACTCAAAGATTTTGGATTCTCTGTAGCCCAGGTCGCAGCGGTAGAGTCTTACTTCTGGGAAACTGCCGAGGAGAACAAAGTGGGCAGAATTAAATTTCGTGACAGAGCCAATGAGTTCCGGGCAACAATCAGCGGCAAGTTTATAGGGGAACTCGTTTCTGAGTTGGAACGCGCTTTTCAGAGGGTAAGACAAGAGCAGGGTGGCCGGCGGATGACCGTGGACATTACTCATATCAGTGGATATGACCTGGCGGGGCGTAAGCTACTGCAGGAATTACACCATCACGGTGTGCGTCTCGCTGCCGGAACACCCCTCTCGCTCGTATTCCTTCAGGAAATTTCCATTCCACTGGAACGCATCGAGTCATCAGCGGAGCGGACGGGCGTGAAAAAACGAGAAGGCTCGTCGAGATTGACCCAAGCGCCCGCCCCGGCCGGCGACTGATATCGTACAGCCAACCTACAAACCGGGAACCTGTTCCGGAATTGTGACATCCCACGGTTCTGAAAGGTTCTCACATGATATCGACCGAGCTGTCCCGGCGAAAGGCCGTCCTACGCTTGCTAATGGCGTGGCCCGGTCTTAAGCTCCTAGGTCAACAGCAAACGCCGGAACAGCCCACCTTCTCGACAGACGTCAAAGTCGTAAATGTTTTCGCTACTGTACGCGATTCTAAAGGTCAGATTGTACGTAATTTAAATAAAGACGATTTCCTGCTGAGTGAAGACGACCATCCTCAAACGATAAGGTACTTTGCGCGACAGACGGATCTGCCCCTGACGCTCGGTCTACTGGTCGACACGAGCGGAAGCGAACGGCGGATGATCGGCACCGAGCGGGACGCCAGCTTCAAATTCCTCGAGCAGGTGTTGCGTCCCGAAAAGGACAAGGCATTTCTGATCCATTTTGATCGTGAAGTCGAGCTGCTTCAGGATTTGACATCCTCGCGCGAGCGGCTGGAGAAGGCCCTCGATCTCCTTGGCAACAATACAGAGTCTTATGGGCAAAGCCAGGGCAGCGGGGGGAACGGTAATGGCGGCGGCTGGCCCGGCGGCGGGGGTGGCGGCGGCTACGGACGCCACGGAGGTTACGGCCACGGCGGCTCCGGAGGCCATCGCGGCGGCGGCACCGCCCTGTTTGATGCCATTTATCTCGCCTCCAACGAAGTATTGAAAGGCCAAAGCGGGCGGAAAGCGTTGATCCTGCTCACAGACGGCGAGGATAACGGCAGCAAGGTCTCACTCGAGGAATGCGTAACCACCACTCAGCGCGCCGACAGTCTCGCATATTCAGTTCGAATCGCAGACGAAAGCCAGCCCTACGCGGGCGGCTTTGGGGCGCCAGGAGGATTCGGACGGCATGGCGGAGGCGGTCCAATGGGTCGCCCGCCAGGAACTCAGCGCCCGGATGGCAAGAAGATCTTGCAGCAGATTTCGCACGAAACAGGTGGATCGTATTTCGAGGTCTCGAAGAAGAAATCAGTTGCCGACATCTATAGCGAAATTGAAGACGAATTGCGAAGCCAGTACAGCATCGGGTACGCCCCGGACAGGCCTGAATCGGAGGGCGGCTACCGTCGTATCAAGCTGACGGTGAAAGAAAAGGGCATGGTGGTTCAAGCTCGCGAAGGCTACTACGCCACTTAATTTCTCGGCCCGCTAGGCTGGGAATGTGGGGCAGCATCGGTCACACCTCGGTTCGCTGGTCGAAGATTTCGAGCGGCATGGCGCCGACATAGCCGTAGTGGCCCGGCGCGGTTTGCGGGAAAAACGCACCACGTACCGCGACCTCGCCTCACTCGCCCGGCGCTTCGCAGCCGAACTTTCCCGTCGAGAAATCAAAAAAGGTGATCGCGTTCTCCTCTGGGGTGAAAACAGCCCCGAGTGGATCGCCGCCTTCTTTGGCTGCGTGATGAGAGGCGTGCTTCCGGTGCCGGTGGACGTCGCTGGGTCGCACGATTTCGCAGAGCGAGTTATCCGGGAGGTTACGCCGAAACTGGTCGTAGGCGATCGCGATAACATCTCAGCCCTTTCGCATGTTGAGGACTGGCTCGCACTCCAACAGTTCGAAGAGCAAATCACCCGGGAAGAACAAGGCGTGGTTCCTGATCTCGCCGAATCTGATCCTCTGCAGATTGTTTTCACATCGGGGACCACCGGCGAACCGAAGGGCGTTGTCCATACGCACGCGAATGTGCTTGCCAGCCTTCGCCCCATCGAAACGGAGATGGACAAATATCTGAAGTACGAGAAGCTTGTGCATCCGATTCGCATACTGCACACCTTGCCGCTCAGTCACGTTTTCGGCCAGTTCATGGGCTTATGGATTCCGGCATTGCTTTCTGCGGAGCTGCATTTTGAATCGCGGCTGGTAGCGGCAGAGCTGGTGGACTACATCCGACAACACAGAATATCGGTGCTCGCCGCCGTTCCGCGCGTGCTTGATCTCCTCGAAAGCTATGTTGTCGCCGCCAGCAATAATGTCCTGGCGGGCTTGCATTCGGCAGGGAACCGCAGTGCCCTTCACAGGTGGTGGCAGTT
>JAFAUR010000425.1 GCA_019243205.1 Acidobacteriaceae bacterium
GATGCGCTGCACGGCTGCTTGCAACACCTCCCGCTCACGGCCTTGCGGCCGAACTCGGGCGGCTCCGTTTGCCAGTAATGCAACGACATCATTGGTGGACATGTCACCGTCCACTGTCAGGGCGTTATAGCTGGTTTCGATTCCCTCCCGTAGATACTTTGCCAGGTCCCGCGACCCGATCTCCGCATCGGTAAGAATGAAGCCCAAAGTGGTCGCCATATTCGGGTGGATCATTCCCGAACCCTTTGTTAATCCGGCAATCCGCACGGGACCGCCGCGGAAGATGATCTCCTCCGATGCGATCTTCGTCTTTGTGTCCGTGGTCAGAATCGCTTTGGCAACCTGTTCGAACTTTTCCGCTGACAAGTTTTCAGCAAGCTTCGGAACGATTCGCGTCAGCAGCTTTTCTTCGAGCTCAACACCAATAACTCCCGTTGAAGCCGGTAGAACAAACTCCGGCTTCGTGCGCAAAGCTTTCGCAACTGCCTTACAGGAACCGCGCACCACTTCGATTCCGTTTCGGGTAGCGCAATTGGCATTCCCGGCATTCACGAGAACGGCGGCTACCCGGTTCCGGCTTATTCGAAGATTTCGCCTCGCAACCTGAACGGGTGCGGCCTGCACGATATTTTGCGTAAACACGGCCGCCGCCTGTGCCACTGGATCCGACACGATCAGCCCAACGTCATCCGCCTCAGTTTTGCGCAGCCCAGCGAAGCCGGCCGCAAACCGGTAACCCAGCGGCAGTTTCACTGCTGGTCTCCCAAAGCTTCATCCGCCCCAGGCTTGTACCCGTTCAGAAAAGCCTCCACGGACATCCGCTTCTTCCCGGCGATTTGCACTTCCAGCAGTTCCAGCGCCGTTCCTTCACCGCACCCGGCAAGCAATCTTCGCTTCTCGGGTCTTAAGCGTCCCGGCCCAGCCGAGCTCTCTCCCGCAGGCCGCGCATGCAAAACGGAAAGCTGCTGTCCGCGAAACGCC
Organism: Acidobacteriaceae bacterium; assembly: GCA_019243205.1. Taxonomy (GTDB): domain Bacteria; phylum Acidobacteriota; class Terriglobia; order Bryobacterales; family Bryobacteraceae; genus Bog-105. The sequence continues at coordinate 982 of JAFAUR010000425.1, forward strand.
GTATATGCTCCCGGCCAAGGCGTGAACCCACGCAGCCGATTGTAGATTTCACCAGCCGTGCGTGACCAGCGAATTTCTCCGTCCTCTTTCTTCAGTATTGGTGCGAAAGTCGCTTCCGCATCGTTTTGCTTCTCGCGTGCGATGGTGCCGGATTTTATGCTGGTAATTGCCTTAACCAGCAAGTCCGCTCCTAAGGGTGCTAAACGCAGGCTGAGTTCGGGTGCCGTTTCATCCGCGCCGATCGAAAGAGAACTCTTCAGCAGCATGTCACCAGTATCAAGCCCGGCATCGATCTGCATGATGGTCACGCCGGTAATCGTCTCCCCGTTCGCTATGGCCCATTGAATCGGCGCCGCGCCCCGGTATTTCGGAAGCAGAGACGCGTGCACGTTCAGGATGCCAAAACGAGGCAAGTCGATAATGCTCTGTGGAATGATTTGACCGTAACCGACGACCACCATCATCTCGGCGCCGAACGTCTTCAGGAGTTCCAGCTGTTCAGGACGCCGGATGCGTTCCGGCTGAAACACGGGTAGCCCAAACTGCCTGGCTGTAACCTTTACAGGTGATTCCGAGAGCTGATTACCCCGCCCTTTCGGTCGGTCCGGCTGAGTGAAAACGGCCGGGATCTCATGCCCGGTATTGATGAGGGCTCTGAGCGAGGGAACTGCAAACTCCGGCGTGCCGAGAAAGACGATTCGCATTGCGGAAAAGCGAGAGGGTCAGTCCCACTCTCCCGCTTTCTGCAGCTTCTTTATCTTGCGCCGGATAATATCGCGCTTCAGCGCACTCAGATGATTGATAAACAGAATTCCGTTCAGATGATCTATTTCGTGCTGGAATGCTCGCGCCAGCAACTCTTCTCCGGGAAGCTCGATATCTTCGCCCTTGTCGTTCTTAGCCCGGACCGTTACACAGTTTGCGCGCGTTACCGGCTCGCGAAACCCCGGAATACTCAGACACCCTTCTTCGCCCGTCTGTTTGCCTTCTTTACTCGTGATCTCAGGATTGATGATCACAATCTTCTTCGATTCATCCTCGCCGACCGACACATCAATCACCGATATGCGCTTGCTCACGCCGACCTGCGGGGCTGCCAACCCGACGCCCTTAGCCGCGTACATGGTCTCCCACATGTCGGAAATCAGCTCTCTCAGTTCCGGCGTGTCAAACTCGGTAACGTCTTCCGCACGCTGCTCCAGTACGGGCTCCCCGTACCTCAAAATCTTCCTGACCATTTCTGCTGAATTCGCACTCGTAGCTGCGCTTAATAACTCCTGACCTGGGCCTGGTAGCCCTCAAAATTTCGCGTGGTTTCACCCAGCGAATCACCGCCGAACTTTTCGAGGAACGCCTGCGCGAGCACGAGAGCGACCATCGCTTCTCCGATCACTCCGGCAGCCGGCACCACCGCGACGTCGCTTCGCTCGTATGCCGCAAGCGCGGGGTCTCGCGTAGGCAGGTCCACAGATTCGAGCGGCCTCCGTAACGTAGAGATCGGCTTGAGAAATCCGCGGACGACGACATCCTGACCGTTCGTGATGCCGCCTTCTATACCTCCAGCCCGGTTGGATCCGCGGCTGAACTGCCGTTCCGCCTTGTCGTAGTGAATCGTATCCTGGACAGCGGAACCGTAGGATTGTGCGCCTTCTTCCGCAAATCCGATCTCGGCACCTTTCACGGCCTGGATGGAAACGATGGCCTGCGCCAGCCTGCCATCCAGACGGGTGTCCCAGGCGATGTGCGAACCCAGACCGGCCGGCACGCCGTGTGCCACTACTTCGAAGATGCCGCCCACGGTATCTCCGGTGCGGTAAGCATGGTCCACCGCGTCCTTCATTCGCTGCTCGGTCTCTATATCCACGCACCCAAGCAAAACCTCGTTTCGCTCACTTAAGGCGACTAACTCGTCCCATGTCGCCGTGCGCTGCAAGCTCACCGGCCCCACGCCGACCACATGACTCAATACACCGATCCCGAATTCCCGCAGAAACGATTTCGCGAGCGCTCCCATCGCCACCCGGGCCGTCGTCTCGCGCGCGCTCGCTCGCTCCAGGATGTAGCGCGCTTCGGGAAAGTTATATTTCACGGCTCCAGCGAGGTCAGCGTGACCAGGCCGGGGCCGATGTACCGGTTTCTCCTTACCCGGCTCGCCATCCTGCGCTTCGACAGGCAACGTACTTGTCCAGTTTTTCCAGTCGCTGTTCTCGATGATGATCGCTATCGGCGAGCCAATCGTTTTCGAGTGCCGGACACCGGAAACCACCCGGACCCTGTCCGTCTCGATTTTCATCCGACCGCCGCGGCCGTACCCTTGCTGTCTGCGCCACAATTGCCGGTTCAGGAAATCGAGCGAAATCGGAATGTTCGCAGGCAAACCAGTGAGGATTGCGACCAGACATTCCCCGTGTGATTCCCCCGCCGTCTCAAACCGAAGCATGTGATTATTCATGGTAACGAAACAGCTATTCCCGGAGATCCTGGGCCAGCGCGTCGCATGGGATAATCAGGCAGGCAGATTCGCGCATTGGCAACGGCCCCGGCCCTCGAGGCAACAAAAGTTGAATCCGTTCTGCGTTCGGCAGTTCGTCGCCGCCTGTTCGTACTTGCTGTTGAACAGCTAGCCTTCGTCTTTTCCTTGATTTTTGCCGGCTTGACGCTGCTTCTGCTGCTCGGCACCCAGATCCTGTCGCCGGCCTGGATCGCGCTTCTCGGGTGCGGCGGGCTCGCTCTTGCTCTCGCTCGAATCCGCTCCCGGCGCTTATCGCGCTACCACCTGGCGCAACTGCTCGATAGCCACTTGCACCTGCAGGACACACTTTCGACGGCCTGCTTTCTGATCGATTCGCCGGACAGCGCGGAAGAACCGTTCGCCACGGAACAGCTTCGTCGCGCAGAGCAGGTTGCGCAAACTGCTTTTCCGGCGGCCGCGTTCCCGATGGGAGGTCGTCGTCCCTGGCTGCTTGCAGGCGCTTTTGCTGCTGTAGCTTTCGGGCTGTTCGCGGTCCGCTATCTTGTTACGGATAGCCTAAGCCTGCGGGCCTCGTTGCTGCCCTTAACTCTCGCACCAGTGCTGGACCGCACCGAACGAACTACCGACCGAGGTCCCCAGCACGAGCCCAACGGGCCCCAAAGCAACAAAAAAGGCGAGCGAAAGCCGTCCGCGACGCCGCAAACGGGGCCCGAGACTTCCATTCCGCCGGAACTCGCTCAGAACAAGACTGGCGAGAAGGGCGATGCGAACGCACAAAAAAGCACGGTCCGGCGTGCTTCGAATGGGGCGGATAGGCCGAAGGACGGGCGCGAAACGTCCGCGCAACGGTCCCCTCCCGCCGGTCAAACCTCTGACGGCCAGCCACAAGGAAACGAGAGTGCGGATTCTGCTGCTGATCCCAATGCCAAGGGCGAGTCGCAGCCCTCGGCGAATTCCCAGAACTCACCCGGTCTGGTGGACCGTATGAGAGATGCTCTTTCCAGTCTGATGGAAAAAATGCGGCCGAATCAGGCGTCCGGCAAGCCAAGCCAGCAGGGTGACCGTAAGCCCGACGATTCGAACGCTGCCGACCAGGTAGCCTCGAGCAAGGACAGCGGACAATCACAATCGCAAAACGCTCAGAGTCAGCGGACCGGCGAACAACAGAATTCCGATGGCCAGGCTCAAGCCCAGACCACCGAAAAGACCCAGCCCGGGCAGGGACGCAGTTCCGATGCCACCAATGAAAAGGGGAATGAAGCTCATTCCGGCATCGGGCGTCAGGACGGGGACAAAAACCTCCGGGATGCCGAGCAGCTCAAAGCAATGGGGAAACTTGCCGAAATCATCGGCAAGCGGTCAGCAAACCTGACAGGCGAGATGACCGTCGAAACACCTTCGGGCAAACAGCAGCTCAAAACGGCCTATTCCCAACGGATGGGTGAGCACTCGGATAGTGGCGGTGAAATCAATCGCGATGAGATCCCGCTTGCCGATCAGCAATACGTCAGAGATTACATGGAACAGGTTCATAAAGAGCCCAAGGGCAAACAGCAACCCTGATGTATTGAAGTCCGGCTTACCCTTCCAAGTGCCGGCATTGGCGGTGACGCTCAAACTTCATGCTTCGGCGCACGTTTCTCACTTACTCCGGCGTTGCCCCTTTCCTGGATGCAACGTCTGAAAAAGGTAACGTACTGGTCGCCGGTGGTCATCCCGGTGATCCCGAGTATGGTTGTGGCGGGACCATCGCGAAGTTGACGAAAGCTGGTTATCGTGTGACGATCCTGTACTTGAATCGCGGTGAAAAGGGATGCCGCGTGATGAATGCTGATTGTGGTTCGCTACGCACGCGAGAAGCGGAAAACGCTTGCCGGATTCTCGGTGCGACGCCCACCTTCGGGAAAGAGGTAGACGGCGAGGCCGTGGTCGACAACGCAGCTTATTCCAGCTTCGACGAGCTAATTGGATCACACCGGCCCGAGCTGATCATCACTCATTGGCCGATTGACAATCATCGCGACCATCGGGCGATATCGATGCTAAGCTATGATGCCTGGCATAGCCGGAGAGCCACTTGCAGCCTTTACTATTACGAAGTCACGGACGGGGAGGACACGGTGATGTTTTCGCCGACCTATTATGTCGATATCACGGCGGAAGAGGCGCTGAAGCGGAAAGCGTGTTTTGCGCACGCGTCACAATCGCCCGAGCGCTTCTACAAGATTCAGTCAGACATTACGCGCTTTCGAGGGTCGCAGGTGGGCTGCGTCCATGCTGAAGGCTTCATCCGATGTGCCGGGAGCCGAGCGCACCCGATCCTCACGAGTTAAGCGCGCCCTTTGCTGTTTCTGCTGCGCCCTGTTTTCGAAATCGCGCACTCTTCATCCATGCTTCAGTGTCTGCGCGGGAGAGAACGCCGGTCACTGATCCGATTTTCCTGACACTGAGCGCGCCCACCGCGTTGCCAAGCTTACCCGCTTCCGCAAGCGATCCATTCTCCAGCCATTCGGCAAGAAACCCCGCCACGTAACAATCTCCCGCTCCCGTTGTATCTACAGCGTCTACCTCGAATGCCGGGCAAAGAATCTCTTGATTGCGCGTGTAAATGGCAGATCCGCGAGCACCGAGTTTCAGCACGGCGACGCGCACCCCCCGATGAAGCACTGCCCTCCCTGCAGTGGCCGGGTCCGCCGAACCTGCAATCATCCGCGCTTCCGGCTCGTTCATAAACAGCAGGTCAATATGCGGAAGGCACGGTTCAAGGGTCTGCATCCACCGACCCTCAAGGTCCCAGTTGGTATCAAACGATGTGCTGAGCCCGGCCTCCCGTGCCCGAGCCAGTGTATCTGCCCCGTGGGGCCGCAGTTTCGGCAAGACGAACAGCGCAGACAAGTGGTAATGCCTTATGCCCACACAGAACTCCGGTGTGAACTGAATCGGCTCAGGAAACGCATATCTGCTGGCGCCGAGGCAGTGGAAGAACTTCCGGTCTCCGCATGAGTTCACAGCCGCAATGGTCGCCGATGTCGGCCCATCGACCTGCAGAACGCCGCGCACGTCAACGCCGGACTGTTCGATCGTGTGAAGCGCCCAGCGCCCTTGTTCGTCGGATCCGACTGCCCCCAGCAAACGCACGGGCACACCAAGCTTTGCCAGAGCACGCGCGGTGTTGGCTCCATTGCCTCCGACGTGGTACTCAATGGTATCTACGCGCGTGGTTGCACCCCAGTGAAGATCGTCAACCGGCTGCATCAGGGTGTCGTACACAATGTTCCCGGAGCAAAGAACACCAGGGTTCCCGAGCTTAGGCATGCCGCGCCTCTGGAGACGACTTGTCGCGAGTTCCCCGATTTAGATCTTCAGGCCAGAGCCTTACTGTAAAGCACAAGCAAACGACTCCATGCTTTCTCGGCCTGCGCCTGGTTGTAGACGTGTGAGTCCGGCGGGCACCACCCGTGAGCGGCATCGGCGTACACTTCGATCTCCGCGGGCAGGTTCGCTTTCGCGAAGGTATCCTTCAAGATGTTCTTGTCATTCGGCGAGCGCGCGTCATCATTGGCCGCGATCGCAATCAGAAACTGCGCGTGGGTGCCCGCGGCTTCGAGGTGTGGACTATTCGGTTTGTCGGTGACAAGTCCGCCACCGTGGAAGGATGCGACGGCTCCGATGCGGTCCGGTACCGCGGCGGCGGTCCGAAACGCAAACGGACCGCCCATGCAATAACCCTGTGTACCCATCTTTCGATTCTTCGCGACCGAGGGTTGTTGGTCGAGCCACCCGATAAATGCTTTCGCGTCGGTCATCTGGGTTTGCTCGTTCAGACTTTGTGCAAGCGGTCTCACTTGGTCGATAGGTGTCGCTGCACCGGCCTCCGCTGTTGGGGCTTTTTTAGTTCGATAGAACGGGTTCACGACCAGCACCGAATAACCCGACTCCGCAAGCCGTTTCCCCATTTGGCGGAATGCAGGTCGCAGACCGAAGATGTCCGGCCAAACGAGCACTCCCGGGGCTGTTCCGGTCGCGGGATGGACAAAGTAGCAGTCTGCCGTTCCGTCCGGCGTGGTTATGTTCACGTCCGATTCAGTCACCGCAACCGCGTTCGCTACTTTCGGCAACATCATCGCTACCCCTGCTCCTAACATGATTCCGAACTGTTTCCTCGTGACCTTGCCGAGTTTTTCAAACTCCAGCCGGTCGTTCTCGAAATGGTCCTGATCGCACATAGCTAGATTTTCGTCTCGGATTATCTTACTAGGTAATGGCTGGTCAAGTCCGCGTCGGGTTCTTTCGCAGAAAATCGAAATCACAGCCGTACTGAGCTTGCATGATCTCACGCCGATACAACCGGGCGTAGCCGCGAGCGGGAGCCGGTGAAGCGTGCGAGGTCTTTTGGCGCCGGCTCGCGAGGACAGCGTCGTCGACCAGCAGATCGAGCCGGCGCTCTTTGATCGAGAGGCGGATGCGGTCTCCGTTCCGCACCAAGCCGAGGGGACCTCCAGACGAGGCATCGGGGCTGACGTGAAGCACAACGGTTCCGTAAGCGGTGCCGCTCATCCGCGCGTCGGAGATTCGCACCATGTCTTTCACGCCGGTGCGGCCGAGTTTCTGTGGGATGGGCAGATACCCGGCTTCAGGCATCGCTGATTCACTAAACGGTCCGGCATTCTGGAGAACGAGAAAGTCCTCGGGTAAGACGTCGAGCTCAGGATCGTCGATCCTCTGCGAAAGATCCTGGAGTGAGGAGAACACCACGGCTCTCCCGGTCGTCTCGAAAAGCTGGGGCGATGCCGCGGCGCGTTTCAGGATGGCGCCATCGGGCGCAAGCGTTCCAAAGAGCGCGACGAGACAACCCTGCGGCTGAAGCGGTTCACGAAGTGATCGAATCACACCGTGGTCGACGTATTGATCCAGGCACGAAAGCCGCTCGCCCAGAGTGTTGCCGGAAACGGTCAGGCAATCGAGATGAAGAAGAGGCTTCAGCTCTCGCAACACGGCGCCAATTCCACCGGCGGCATGGAGGTCCTCCATATAGAAGGAGCCGGTCGGCTTGAGGTCGACCAGAACGGGTGTTGTGTCAGACAGCTCGTTCAGGCGGTGCAGGCTGATATCGATGCCGGCTCGTCCTGCGATCGCTGTCAGGTGGATGATGGCGTTTGTCGAGCCTCCGATAGCCAGCAGCACTCGTAAAGCGTTTTCGATCGAGCGCGGCGTAATGATATCGAGGATGGTTTTGCCGGCGCGAGCCAGTGCGAGTGCAGCAGCGCCTGACGCCTCGGCCGCGCGAATTCGATCTGCGTGAACGGCCGGGATCGCCGCTGTCCCAGGAAGCATCATCCCGAGCGCCTCGGCAACCGAAGCCATGGTGCTGGCCGTGCCCATCACTGCGCAGGTGCCGGCCGTGGTGGCCAGATTGCCTTCCACTTCGTCGATAGTCTTTTCGTCTATCGCCCCAGCCCGAAATTGTGCCCAGAAGCGCCTGCAATCCGTGCACGCGCCGAGCCGTTCTCCGTGCCAGCGCGCAGTCATCATCGGACCCGTCACTAGTTGAACAGTGGGGAGTCCAGCGGAAACCGCGCCCATCAATTGTGCCGGAACCGTCTTGTCGCAGCCCCCAATCAACACCACCGCATCCATCGGCTGGCCTTTGATCATTTCTTCCGTATCCATGGACATCAGATTGCGGAAGAAAAGGCTGGTAGGGTTCAGGAAAACTTCACCAAGCGAAATGGTCGGGAACTCGAGCGGCAAGCCGCCAGCCGCGAGAACGCCGCGTTTAACAGCCGCAACCAGTTCAGGGACGGTGCGATGGCAATTGTTAAATTCGCTGAAGCTGTTGACGATGCCGACCACGGGCTTCGCGAGTGAGGCGCGCGAGATCCCCATCGACTTCGCCATGGAAAACCGGAGATATCTGGCGAAGTCCGGATCGCCGTAGTTTGTGAGATTGCGGGCGAGGCCGAATGGCGGGTTCTGATCGCTCACAGCGGCCTCTGCATGGAAAGAAAGCGGGCTCCGCGGCGAGATGTCGCTTATCGCTTACGCTGCCCCTTGGCAAGCTTCTTGACTTTACGTTTATTCGATCCCCGTGCCTCGCCGGCCGGCCGCTTCGCTTTGGGCGCGGCCTTTTTTCGCGCTGCCCGCTTCAACTTCTTGCGTTCTTCTTTGTCTTCTATGTGCTTCGTATTCATCTATCGACTTTTATGCCTGCGTACTTCTCGACGATTTTCTTCAACCCGTATCCAGGGAAACTTACTGTTAGTTTCGCATCTTCACCATCGCCTTCGCGCCTGAGAACGGTACCCCGGCCGTATTTGGGATGCTGAATCACCGCGCCCGCGCCGAACCCGGAGGGCGTTCTCGGACTGCTCTTCGGCCCCGACCGTGACACAGGCACCGGCGAATGCTGCGGCCTCGGAGCCGCAGGATTGGGACTCGTCGGCTTCGGCGCGGTTCGGGCCGGTGCGTTGCCGGCACCGCCATTGGAAGCAGCGGGTTTCGTCACTGGCGGCGGCTGCGCGTTACGAGTGAAGCCGGACGGCAGCGGCATGCCTCGCTCCGCAAAGAATTGGGCGATGTTGTCCACCGAGTTATAAGTGCGGCCGGTGTATAAGTTTCGTTTGGCTGATTCCCGCACATCATGCTGCTCGGCGAAAAGTTCCACTTCGTCAGCGGCGGAATCCTTGTACGGCGACAGCTTCTCGCGCAGACTCGCGGGTACTTCATTCAGGAATCGCGATGGCAGACAGACTTCAGGCTGAGAACCTCCGAAGCGCCGTCGATAGCGAGCCCAAGTCAGATACAGCCGTTTTTCCGCGCGAGTCATGGCCACGTAGCACAACCGGCGCTCCTCTTCCATAGCGGTTTCCGCATTCAGGGATCGGCTGTGCGGGAAGATTCCTTCCTCGAGACCGGCGACGAAGACGTTGGAAAATTCCAGACCTTTCGCGTTGTGCACTGTCAGCAAAGACACTGCAGCCTGTTCGTCGAGTTGGTCGGAATCGGCAACAAGCGCGGCGTGATCCAAAAAGTCCGGCGTCGCCTCACCGCGTTCGGCCGCTTCCACGGCCGCGTTGGCCAACTCTTCCACATTGCCCAGGCGCGATTCGGCTTCCGGGGACGTATCGCTTTTCAGCATTTCTTCGTAGCCGGTCTTGGACAGGATTTCGCGCAGAAGCTCATGGACAGGCATGGAACTCGCGGCCTGCGAGAGATCGTTGATGAGCGCCACGAAGGATTTGACGGCCGATTCGGCCCTGGTCGGGAATGCTTTCTCCTCCAGCATTCGCGGCAGCGCGCTCCACAAGCTCAGCCCATGCCCGAGTGCATACTGCTCAATTTGTTCGATCGTGCCTTTTCCGATACCGCGCGCCGGATTGTTGATGATCCGTAGCAGCGCAATCGAGTCTTGCGGGCTGAGCGACACCTTCAGGTAGGAGAGAAGATCTTTGACTTCCGCCCGCTGGTAGAAGCTGAATCCACCGACGACCAGATATTTTCGGCCGTAACGCCGCAGTGCTTCTTCGATCTGCCGCGACTGAAAGTTCGTCCGGTAAAGAACCGCAACTCGCTCCGCCGGATTTCTCGAAATTAGCTTCTCGATCGTGTCGGCGATAAACAGCGCCTCATTTTCGCCGTCGGGCGCTTCATAGTAGCCGATCTTCGCACCAGGCTCCGAGCTGGTCCACAGCCACTTGCCTTTGCGCTCCTTGTTATTCGCGACCACGGAACTTGCGGCCTCGAGAATGTTCTTCGTCGAGCGATAGTTTTGCTCCAGCCGAATCACCACGGCGTCCGGGTAATCACGCTCGAAATCCAGAATATTTCGGATGTCGGCGCCGCGCCAACCGTAGATCGATTGATCTTCATCGCCGACCACGCACACGTTATGGCGAAGCTCGGTTAGCAGGCGCATCAATTCGTACTGGCTGCGGTTCGTATCCTGATATTCGTCAATCATGACGAACTCGAATCGCTGATTGTAGAGACTTCGAAGCGCGTCGTCATGCCGGAGCAGGCGCACCGATTCGAGCAGGAGATCGTCAAAATCGAGAGCGTTGGCCTGCAACAAACGTTCCTGATACTGCTCGTAGATTTTGGCCGCGCGAGTCAGCTTCGGATCGGTTGCGGCTTTGTACCAATCCTGCGGAGTCTCGTTATGACTCTTGCCGTGACTGATCCGCGAGAGCATCGCTCGATATTGCATGAACTTCTCGTCCAGACCCAGATGACGATAGATGGATTTGAGCAGCGAAACCTGATCGTCGTCGTCGTAAATGGTGAACTGGCGGGTGAACCCCTGACGTACCTCGGCTAAGCTCACTCCATCGCGACGTAGGATGCGGACGCAAAACGAGTGAAACGTCGAGACCGTCGGCCGGTCGGACGCGCCTGAATTGCCGATAAGGCTCTCGACACGCTGGCGCATCTCATCCGCGGCCTTGTTTGTAAACGTGACGGCGAGTACGGCCGGCCCGGGGACGTGATGTGCTTTCACCAGGTGGGCGATGCGATGCGTGATCACGCGCGTTTTACCGCTCCCTGCGCCTGCAAGCAGTAGCAACGGACCTTCGACATGCGCAACGGCTTCGCGTTGTTGTGGATTGAGACTTGCGAGAAAATCCATGAACAGGGCGGGGGAGCGATTTCAGAATAGCACCGCATCTGAAGGGCTCTCCGGCTCCGCTAGCCTACAATTCCATGCCTCCTGATGCTGCTGTTTACTTGTTCAAAAGCTGCCTTGTCATTGTTACGGCGCTCTTTCCTATTGTCAACCCACTCGGCACAACTCCGATTTTTTTGAGCCTCACCCCTGGATATTCAACCGAGTCGCGATCCATACTTTCCCGGAAAATCGCCCTAAATAGCTTCTGGCTACTTACCGGGTCCATGCTGATCGGCGGCCATATCCTGAATTTCTTCGGAATCTCCATCCCGGTCGTGCAGGTTGGAGGAGGGTTGGTAGTGATGTCGACGGGCTGGACGCTGCTGAAGACCGCGGGCGCAGAAGCGCGGCAGAATCCGGAAAAGAGGATTACCGGACGCGATATCACGAATCGCGCTTTTTATCCGCTGACGCTTCCGCTTACGGTTGGCCCCGGTTCTATATCGGTTGCGATCACGTTGGGCGCCAATGAAACGCTGTACCATTCGATACCGCTGCGGCTGCTTGCAGCCGTAATCGGTCCGGCGCTTATGGCACTAACTATTTATCTCAGTTACCGGTCTGCAGAACGGCTCGCCAAGATTCTTGGTGAAACCTCGATGAATGTTGTCGTACGGCTGACCGCATTCATCCTGCTCTGTATTGGCGTTCAGATTACCTGGAACGGTATTCACGCCCTAATGCAGGAGGCCTCGCGATAACCCAGGCTTTGAGACAAAGGCCCGCGCCTGTTTACTACTCTGAAAGAAACCTTGGCCTCGCGAGTTATGCTTCGCCGCCTTTTAGCCGCATCTATCGCTCTGAGCCTGTGTTGCGTTGCCCCTTGCGCAGCGGGCAGCAAGCAACAGGATCCGGTTTTTGGGCAAATCAATTCAATCGTTCAGACGCTTTCCGAGATCTCCGGATTTTCGGAAAAACATCCGGTTCCGTATGGACGGATGACAAAGCGGCAACTGCGTTCGTTCCTTAGCAAGCGCATAAAGAAGACACTGCGACCCGAAGAGATGTACGCGGATGAGCTGTCTTTGAAGATGTTCGGCCTGGTTCCGCAGAACTTCAACCTGCGCCAATCGACCATCGATCTGTTGACCGAGCAGGCGGCAGCGTTCTACGACTACGACGAGAAAAAATTGTTCCTCTTGGAAGGAGCTTCCGTAGACGAAGAAACGACAACTCTCGCCCACGAGCTTTCGCATGCTTTGGCCGATCAGCATTTTGACCTGAACCGGTTTATGGAAACTGGTCCGTCGAATGACGATGAGGATCTGGCTCATTCAGCTGTCGTCGAGGGCCAGGCGTCTTGGTTGATGATCGCTTACGGTCTGAAGCAGGCCGGACAACCTCCAGTGCCGACCGAGCAGGCATTGCAGGCCATTGTTGACTCCGATAGCTCGTTCGGTTCTGATTACCCCGTCCTCAAAAACGCGCCGCTCTATATCCAGCAATCCTTGTTGTTTCCGTATTCAGAGGGAACTCGGTTCTTTGATTCCGTATATAAAAAGATGGGACGCCGGGCATTCAGCGCGGTCTTTACAGATCCTCCGTCCAATTCCTCTCAGATCATTCACCCAGACCGCTACTTTGCCCACCAGCGCGCGGTAACTCCGAAGCTGCCATCCATCGCGGAACGTAAAGGAACAAAGGAAATAGCGGAAGGCTCGATCGGCGAATTCGATCACGAGATTCTTCTCCGCCAATACCTCGGTGCCGAGAGCGCAAAGGAACTCGCTCCACGCTTGCTTGGAGGGCAATTCCGAATCGTGCGCGATGGTAAGGATCCCATACTGCTGTATGCCTCGCGATGGGATTCCACGACATCGGCCGGGCAGTACTTCATCGCGTACCAGAAGGTATTGCACCGCAAGTGGAGGACCTGCGATCCATCTGTTTCCACCGCCACGGTTTTCGCTGGTGTGGGAGACAACGGACGATTTGTCATGCGCATCTCAGGAGATACGGTTTCCAGCGTCGAAGGTATTCCGGACGACGAACGCTGGGATCAAATAAAGGCAGAAGCGGAGAAGGAACCCGCCGTGGCGACGCGGTAAATTCTGGGCTTTTACGCTAGACTAGAGCTTTGGAGTGACCTGTGAAAAGAGCCCTCGCATCGCTTTCCATGCTTGCCCTTCTCGCAATGCCGCTGGCGGCCGCTGATCCGTACAAGGCCCCGGAGCTTGCGTTCAACATTCCAGGGCAGGGACAGAAGCTGCTCAGCCAGTATCGCGGTAAGGTGGTTGCGCTGGAGTTCATTTTTACTACCTGCCCTCATTGCCAGGCCGCGTCCAAGGTCATGAGCGGGTACCAAAAAGAGTTCGGAGCACGCGGTTTTCAAGCTATCGATGTAGCCGTGAATGAAAACGCCGACCTGCTCGTGGAGAACTTTGCAAGAGATTATCAGGTGGCGTTTCCGGTCGGTTGGACCCCGCGGGACCAGATGCTCTCATTCATGGGCTTTGAGAGCGGCCGATTCGTCGTTCCTCAATTGGTTCTGATCGATCGTAAGGGCTACATTCATTACAAGACGCCAGCTTTGGAAAACGAAGACTGGGACAAGCAGATGAAGCCGGAA
>JAFAUR010000804.1 GCA_019243205.1 Acidobacteriaceae bacterium
GGCCATCGGCCGGGATCTTCCTGGACCATCGCGCTCAAATTACGGAACACTGGCTCGCGATAGACCGGCAGCCATGCGCCGTAGAATCCATCGCCTCCTAACTCCACGAATTTTTTCCGGAACTGAACCCAATCCGGGCCTTCCTCACCGAGCTTTGCCGCATAGCTCCAGTAACTATTGACATAGCCTTCCGGCGTGGTCTGAGGAACGATCCATTTGCAGTCACGGATGACCTCATCGAAAAACCGCGCACAGATTTGCCGGATTTCCACCAATTCATCCAAACGTTCCAAATCCGCCAGAGCCACCGCAGCGGCGACTTCCGGCATCCGGAAGTTATACCCGATGGTTGCGTGGCGTGCGAACGTGGGATGGAACCGCACGTTTTCGAGGAGAGCGCCCTTGCCTGCCTCTCCGGATAACGTGGGATAACCCAAAACAGCGGCTCGTCGGACCTTATCAGCAAGCTCGCGGTCATCTGTTATGAGAATGCCTCCGTCTCCACAGGTCATGTGTTTCGAACCTTGGAAACTGAAGCTGGCCATATGGCCAAGCGATCCGACAACTCTTCCCTTGTAATAGCCCAAGAAACACTGCGCGTTGTCTTCGATAATGCTCAGATCGTATTCTCTCGCCAACTCGATGATGGGATCCATGTCAGGAGAAAGCCCGTAAATTGATACCGGGATGATCGCTCTCGTTCTGCGGGTTATTTTCCGGCGCACGTCTTCAACGCTGATTGTGAATGTTCCTGGATCGACGTCTGCAAACACCGGGATCGCATTCACATAGATCGCCACCAGCGCAGTACTCGCCATGGTCAACCCTGGAACAATGACCTCATCTCCCGCCCCCACCCCCGCGGCCAAAAGCGCAGCGTGCATCGTCGCCGTCCCATTCGAATGTAAAATGGCATATCCGACCCCGAACTTCGCCGCAAACTCTTTCTCCAGCCTGGCGCTGATACCAGGCGAGGTCGAATTGTGGAATCCATAGTCGAGCACTTCGTCGATGTAGACTCGCGCCATCGGAGATACTCTCGGAAGTACCAGGTTCCTTTCAGCCGTTTCTAACAAGCATTCCTCCTAGATTTCGGGTAGCTGCAGGTTCACTTTCAAAACCGTGTTGAGCGAAAGGCTACGGCGACTCGCCTAACCAACATTCGCTTTCGCTTTGCGAGAGAATTCAACAACCGGAGTTAACGGTGCCCTTTCCGATGACCTGCAGCGCGAACCGATCAAGTCAATTACCCGCTGCTGCTCCACGGTCGTCAATCCCACCGAGCATGGCAGGCTTAGAGCGCTGTGCCAGAGTTCAAGGGCAACATTTCCACCGACGACTTGTGTACCGCTGTGCGCGGGAGACAGGTGTAGCGGCTGCCATAAGGGCCGAGTTTGGATTGCTGCATCCCCAAATGATCGAATGAGCTCCCGAGCACTGATTCCGTATTCCGCCGCCGATACCGAAACCGTGTACATCCAATACACACTTCGCGCCCAAAGCGCCTCCCTCATTGGATAAATGCCGCGAAAGCTCTGAAAGGCGTTTTCGTACGTTTGAGCGATGGATCGTTTGGAGGCGACGTAACAATCTAGCATCTCCAACTGAGCAACCCCGATTGCAGCCTGGACATTCGTCAGCCGGTAGTTGTAGCCAATCTCGCCGTGAATGTATTCGATTCCATCATCTTTCGCCTGCGTCGTCAGATATCGCGCTCGGTTGGCCCAATCGTCGCGGTCGGTCACGATCATCCCGCCGCCCCCGGTCGTAATGAGCTTGTTGCCATTGAAGCTGAGACAGCCGATATCCGCCAAGCTGCCCAACGGCTGTTGTTTGTATTCCGCCCCCAGGCCCTCGGTCGCATCCTCTATGACACGCAGCTCGTACTTTCGCGCTAGCTCTAGAATCGGCCGCATTCGTACCGGATGCCCGAGGATGTGGACGGGAAGAATCGCACGAATACGCCGGCCCGTTATGCGATTGAATAGGGCGCCATCTCGCCATAGACACCGCTTCTCGAGGAACTCCGTCACTCGCTCCGGGTCCATTTGCCAGTATTCCCGTTCGATATCAATGAATACGGGATGTGCGCCGGCATAACGAATCGCATTCGCGGGGGCGATGAATGTGAGGTCGGAAACGAGTACTTCGTCATCAGGACGAACACCTGCTACCAGCAATGCCACATGGAGAGCGGAGGTGCCGGAGGCGGTCGCAATCGCGTGCTGCGCTCGCAAGCGTCGGGCTATCTGCCGCTCGAACTGTTCCACGTAGGCGCCCACAGATGAGACCCAGCCTGTGTCCAGACACTCCTTCACGTACTTCCATTCGTTCCCCTGAAATTGAGGAGCACACAACGGAATCGGTTTATCGACGACCATGCGTCTCTTCGCGATCGCTCAGTTGCTGAAGCTGGGATTATCGAAACATCGAATCGCGCCGCTTCTCACCAGACAAGCCACTTCTGCGATACCGTCCTCCACTGTCCGAGTAGTTTGAAATTCGAGTGCCGACCGGATCTTGTCGAACCGCACGCGATAATCGCGTGGGTCTTCTTGTTTTCGTACATATTGCACGTTCGCCTCCGGTACGTGTGGCTCAATCATGTGCACCAGATCGATCTTGCGATAGTTCTCTTCCGTAGATCCGACGTTGAACACCTCGGACCTCACCTTTTCGAGCGGTGATGTCAATACCAGCTCGATAGCCCTCGCCGCGTCACGAACGTGGATGTATGGCCTCCAAAACTGCTCTCCAAAGACTGTCAGACTCTTCTTCGTCAGCATGTCTTTGGTGAATTCGTTTACGGTCAGATCGAACCGCATCCTTGGCGAGACGCCGTAAATAGTTGCGAAACGAAGTGCCGTCGTCGAGAGTGAAGAAGCGTCGATCGCAAGAATGGCGTTTTCAAACTCCACCTTCGTCTCCGCATACAGTGAAACGGGCGCAAGCGTCGATGTTTCGTCTACCAGCCCATCCGGATCCGGCATCTTTCCGTAATTGCTACAAGTAGAAGCGAACAGAAATCTCGAGATACCTTGGCGCTGGCACTCCTCGAGCAGCTGATAAGAGCCGTCCAGATTGGTTTCCTTGGCCTCGGCGGGTTGTCGGGCGCACGCCGGATCACCTACGATCGCCGCCAAGTGCACGACGGCTTCCACGCCGTCAAGCGCTCTTCGAAGCGCTTTACGATCCCGAATATCGGCGTGGATGAATTCAAAAAGCGGACTCCCCCAAATCGAAAGCAACGATTGTCCGTCGTGCAGCAATACGTCGTAAACGCGCACCGAATGGCCGTGATCGATCAGCGTTTGAGTAAGGATCGAACCCAGATAGCCCGCGCCACCCGTTACCAGAATGTGCATGGTTTCCTTTAGATCCTTCCCATCCGGACGTCATCGTTGGCCCGCTCATAATCGGTCTTCCGCCCGATATCGAGCCAATATTCCATGATCGGGAAGCTGACAACCTTACGGCCACACTCAAGAAGACTCTTGATCAGATCCGGCATGTCGCATCTGCGCCCGTTCGGAATGAAATACGACACGAACGGCTCAAGCATATAAACACCGGCATTCACCAGAAGCCGGATTTTCGGCTTTTCACGAACATCTTTCACCTGGGCGCCTTCACATTCGACGACGCCGTAAGGCACGTCCACCTCGTGCACGCGCACGCCCACGGTCAAATCGGCACGATTTTCGCGATGGAAGGCCAGCAGCTCGCGGAACCGGACTGAAGTAAGAATGTCTCCGTTCATAACCAGAATCGGCCCCGTTTTCCCGCTGAGAAAACTCAGTCCTCCAGCCGTCCCGAGCGGATGGTCTTCGTTCACGTACGTCAGCTCGACTCCGAACTCACTTCCGTCACGAAAGTGTTCGGAGATCTTTTCCGATAAGTGGTGAGTCGTGATATTTACCCGGCGTATCCCAGCTCTGCGCAGCTGCTCGATCGTACGCTCGATCAGAGGTCGGTCCCCGACTGGCAGCATAGGCTTCGGCGTGTCCATCGTAAGAGGCATCAGGCGAGTACCGCGGCCTCCCGCCATGATCACTGCGGACATTTGTTCCGGAGCATCCAATGCGATGTCCTGGCGCAGCACCAACCCGAGTGCTCTCCCGTTGTCCCCCACCAGCGGCAGGTGATGAATGTCCGCCGAGTTCATCAGACGCAGCATTTCTGCCGGGCTCTGCTTCTCGTTGGCTAAGAAGGGTTTTCGGGTCGCGACTTTTGAACAGGCGTCTTCGAGGGTGAGTCCGCGAAGAAAGCCGCGGCGGATATCGCCGTCCGTAAGAAGACCATTGAATGCGCCGCTCTCCTCCTCACATAGCACCAGGGCGCCGGTTCCCGCCCGATCGAGTTGCTTCATCGCATCTTCGATGCTGCGGGTCGGGGACACTCGAACTGCATCCAGTCGTGTCTTCGCCAGCCGACGGACCGATCGGGATTTCGCCTGCTTAGAGTTTTCCGGTGAACTCGGAAGCACGGTTTTAGGGCATTCGAAATTCACGGTGATCGACTCCCAGTCTGGTCCCCATTCGCCAGGTCGGTTTCGTCGGGTTGCAGCCCGGCATCTGGATCTCCTCAATCTGCAAGACCGAATCGCGTGTCTTTACGCGCACTCCCAGCTCCGTTCGGCCCACCACGACGCCGGGCGTCGCGATGTAATTCGTCCACTTCGAGTCGTAATACGCTCGCCAGATTCGGACCTCTACGCCGTCCAGCATTGTCTTTGCTCCCGGCCCGGGTCTTGTAATCGCCCGCACTTTGTTGTGCAGGTTGAAGCTCGAGTCGTTCCAGTCAAGCCACTCATCATCGGGCCCTCTTCCAGGGAAATAGGTCCCTTCTCCCTCTGGCTGGGGCGTCCTCTCGACCTGTCCCGATTCGATCCGCCCTATCGTCTCGAGCACGCAAGCCGGAAACTCGGACACGATCCTCTCGAGTACATCGCCATAGCCGTCCATCCAATGAATCGGAAATGTTTTCTGAAGGACGATGTCGCCGGTATCAATTCCGTCGTCAACGAGGTGCGCGGTCAGCCCGATTTCGGTTTCGCCGTTCAAAATCGCCCAGTTCACTACATTTCGCCCGCGATACAACGGCAGCTTCCCGGCATGGAAGTTGATCAACCCGAAGGGCAGAAAATCGTAAGCCGAGCGCCGGAAGATCTGGTTATACGCAATCGATAGGCCCACATCCGGCGAAACGCTCCCCAACTCTGAAATGAACTCCGGCGCGTTCACTTTCGCCGGTTGCAGCAGCGGTATCCCACGTTCACGCGCGGCTTGCTCTAATTCCGGATCCGACGGATGGACCCGCAGAACGACGGCCGTGATCACGTGCCCTGCTTCGCACAACGCCACCAAACTGTTTGCGGCCCAGCGGCCGTCCCCAAACAGCAGTACTCGCATCAGATTTGCTCGTGGCTGCGGACGGATTCAGATCAGGAGACCTTTAGTTCACGTCGCTCCACTCGAGTTCTTCGTCGCATTCCACATCACGATTCACTGCCCGGCCGAGCAGATATCCGTACTCGTCAGGATGAATGCCTGTCCCAGGTCGCTTGAAGTCGAAGTCAGCGAGCGTCAGTCGCTCACCTGCCTTAACTGCTCGCGAGACCACAACACGACGCCGGAAAGCTTTGCGCTTGTTCAATTGCTCGGAAGTCAACAACCTCTCGCTCGTACCCAGGGCCGCGAAAACGTTCCGCGCCTCTCGCACCAGGTATGCCAATTCAACCGGGTCGGCGGAGATAGCGTGATCCCAGCCTTCCATCTGTTTGTCCAATGTGAAATGTTTTTCTATCATGCATGCTCCCAGCGCAACGGCCGCTAGGGGAACCGACGTGCCGATACTGTGATCGCTGTAGCCAATGGGGCAATCGAATGCGGTTTCGAGACTCGCCATGTTCCTGAGATTTACAATCTCGGCGGGTGAAGGGTATATCGATACGCAATGGAGTAGCAGAATGGAAGGCGCGCCACCCTCCCGGAGCGTGACTACTGCCTTCTCAATTTCACCCAGAGTTGAAAGCCCTGTTGAAAGCACAACCGGCCGTCTCTTACTCGCCACGTACTGCAGTAGCAACAGGTGATTCACATCCATCGATGCAATCTTGAATGCAGGCACGTCCAGATCGTCAAGCAGA
>JAFAUR010000892.1 GCA_019243205.1 Acidobacteriaceae bacterium
TCGATCCGAAGTACGCCACCGCCGATCCGAACTATCGGCCGATTCGCAAGCGGCCCTCGCGGTTCACCCATCTGTACTTCTATATACGGGACGAAGTACTTGGCCCGATGGTGATGTGTGTGGGCACGTTTCTTCCCTTTCAAACCAGCTATTACATCAATGGCCATCATTTCATGGAAGGCGAACTCCAGCGCCGGGGCATCCGTTTTCGGAAGGACGACAATGCCTTTCTGTGGACTGCCGATGTGAAGGCATTGCAGGCTGCGGCGGACCGACTGGACGCTAGAACCATTCGCAAGCGTCTGGATTACTGGACACTGGTGCTGGGCCCGAAGTTCTCCAAAAAGGAGCGCGCTGCGATCAACCTACGGCGCGATTACTCCCTCAATCAAATCGAGTACTGCCGTAACTTCATCTTTCGACGCAATTTCCCAATCCACAAAATATTCGAACGTTCCTGCGAGATGGGATGGTTCCGTTTGGCTGCAGATAAGGTGGCCCAGATCTTTGGCGTTCGCGTGACCAAACGAGTGCGCGGCAAGCTGTACAGCCTCTTGGACAAACTCGACCATGGTCATCATGTGTTGCGTGTGTACTGCAAGGGCCTGGTGGGGCGCATGTATGAAAAGTTTTCCACCTTCCTGCGGTTGGAGATCTGCGTTAACAGGCTCAAAGACCTCGGTCTCAATAAAGGGCTGGACAATCTGGAAACAGTGCGCCAGAAACTGATCTCGGCCACCGACCGCTTCGCTGGCTTTGAAGCCGAGTCCCTCAACGTCCATGTGGATTTCCCACTGTTCCAACGGCTCGCTCTGCCGATCGCGTTCGGCAAAACCAAAATCCCTGGCATCAAGATCCAGGACACCCGCATCATGCGCCTGATGGAGGTGCTGATACACGGAGGCACTCAACTCAACGGGTGGCGAACCGCACAGATTCACCAAGTCATTCTCGCTACCTTCGGCCTGTGCCTGGAGCACTACACACCGACGCAACTCCGCTACGATCTTCGCAAGATGAAAGCGCACGGGCTACTGGAACGTGACGGGCGGCGCTATTGCTACCGCCTTACCGGCAAAGGCGCCCGCCTTGCCTTGATGCTGATCCTGTTCCACAAGCGCGTCTGCGGTCCGCTAGCCAACTCTCTGTTCCACCACCGTCCCGAGCAAGATCCGAAGCCGAAGAGCAAAATCGAAGCCGCCTACCACAAAGCCGATCACGCCATCCAATGCGTAGTTAATCTACTCGCGGCAGCATGAAAATGTGAGAGATGGATTCTATGATCTTTCGGTTAAGAATCTAACACGCCCGGCCAAGGTGTTGTTCCGTTTCGGACTGATTCTGCTCGGTGCGAGCACGGTTGCCGTAAGCGTGATCGGGGGTATTTGGCTGTTACGAGGGCTGAATTCCGGTCTGAACGAGTGGTCGGCTGTGCACCTGTTTCTCGGACTGGCCGGATTGATCGCAATTCTCCTCTCGGGACGCACTCGCTCTTTGGATTAATCCGCTCTTTGATGTCTAATGGTCGTGGTTGCATCTTGGCTAGGAACCATTTCGGTCACACCGGCAGCAGGCAAGGAGAAATGGAAGATGGAACCTATTTCCATCTGCGATTCCACCCAAATCCGCCCTCCATAGTGCTCTATTATTTTTTGACAAATCGCCAGGCCCATGCCAATGCTGCCGTACGGGAGTGCGCCATGCAGGCGCCGGAACACCCCGAAAATGTGTTGAGTGTAATCGGCGGCGATGCCGAGTCCATTATCTTGAACGGAAAAGATCCATTCGGTTCTCTTATGCTGAGCAGTGATATCGATTCGTGGCGCGATATTGGCCTTCCTGTATTGAACAGCGTTCTGAATCAAATTTTCGAAGATTTGCTGAAGGTCTTTTTCCGCCACTCGAACCCGAGGTAGGTCTGTATGAACAACGACGGCCTGACTTTCCGAGACGATCGCCTGCAACTGGAAAAGTGCTTTGTCGACGGCAAGGTTGGCATCGGTGAACGTAGGGATGGATTCGGAACGATTTCCGGCACTGGTATACACAGTTAGGTTTGTGATGAGGGCGCACATACGCTGCGCATCGCGCGTGATAAACCGAATGAAACTTGTAGCTTCTGAATTCAAATGGCTGCTGTATCTTTTTTCCAGCAGCTGTGAGTAGCTCGATACATTCCGGAGAGGCTCTTGCAGGTCGTGGTTAGTCGAGTAGGCAAACCGGTTCAAGTCTTCATTTGCACGCCGGAACGCTGCTTCGATTCGCTTCTGCTCATGGATATCGGTGAATGTTCCGAACCAGCGAATGCTATTCGTAAGGTTGTCGCGCGTCGGGACCGACCTACAGAGAAACCAACGATAGCCGCCCGTGCGTTCGTCCGCGAATCGGCATTCGGCTTCATACGGTTCCTGCGCTTGGACGGCAGCTTCCCAGCCGGTCAGAAAAAGCGGTAGATCCTCAGAGTGGATGATGGCTTGCACATCCTCCGTGTGATGGTTCGAGGGTGTGTAACCCGTGAATTCCCACCACCGCTGGTTTAAGTATTCAATGGATCCGTCTTGAGCCGCAGTCCATACGATTTGCGGCATGGAGTCAGCCAGTTGCCGGCAACGTAATTCGCTGAGGCGAAGCTGTTCGACCGCTTGCTTCTGCTCTGTTATATCGGCCGTGATACCAAGCGTTCCAACAACCTTACCTTGCGAGTCGGTCAGAGGTGCAGTCCAAAGGTTCGCATCGAAAGAAGT
>JAFAUR010000941.1 GCA_019243205.1 Acidobacteriaceae bacterium
CTGACTCAGCATGGGCCCGGACTCTTGATTTCTGGGAAGCAGGCGCAAGCCCTATCCATGGCGTTCCACGAGCTTGCGACCAATGCGGTCAAGCACGGCGCGCTTTCCGTGGATAACGGTCATATTGACGTCTCCTGGAAGACCGAAATTTCCAGCACCGAAAATCAACTTAGCATTCGGTGGCGCGAAACCGGCGTCACAATAGAACGCGAGCCCGCCCGGCGAGGCTTCGGCACTGACATCCTCGAAAGGTCCATACCACATCTTTTACGTGGGACTTTCGAGCGAACATTTCACCGCGATGGCATCGAATGCGTGATCGTGTTGCCCTTGGACGCGGGGCTCGCCGATGAGTGACCGAATCAGAGCTGAGTTCTGCGAGCCGAACCAGCCGCTAGCTGGCGTCAGATTGCTCCTTGTCGAGGACGAGGCGC
Source organism: Acidobacteriaceae bacterium (assembly GCA_019243205.1). GTDB lineage: Bacteria > Acidobacteriota > Terriglobia > Bryobacterales > Bryobacteraceae > Bog-105. The sequence goes on from JAFAUR010000941.1 coordinate 435, forward strand.
TCATTGCCATGGAACTGGAGGACCTGATCAGCAGCCTGGGCGGTGAGGCGGTGGGCCCGTTCGGACGCGTTGCTCACGCCATCGAGGCGCTTAGGCACGAGCGGATTGATGGTGCCGTTCTTGACGTTCGATTAGATGGCGAAACGACATTTCAGATCGCCGATGTTCTGTTGCAGGCTGCCCACCCTATTCTTTTCGTTACCGGCGTAGTCAGTGCGATCCCGGAAAGGTACCAGCAAGTGCCGCGTCTCCGTAAGCCATTCGGCGTCACGGAGTTTGCAGGCTTGGCAAAATCTATTTTTGGTGGCCGCTGAGCTAGCCCCCCCACCTCGGGTTAGGGCCTCATCCTTATCAGTTCTGTCTGACCAAAGCTGGATGGGCGTGCTGCGCCACTTCCGGTATTGGCCCAAAGCAGACGTCATGATCGTCGATGCGCATGTCTGCTTTCCAGGGTAATGCGGACATCGTCGAAAAATTCCCGCAAGGGGTCGATGAAGCCTCGTGGCTTTCAAGGGTACCCTTGAGAAGAGTTCCCGCATGAGCGTAGGCGATAGGAAGAAACGTGGCGGTGAAGGCGGCGATCAGGATTGCTGCCGTGCCATAAAGCCGCAATGGTGGCTGCGTATACGCGGCGAAAAATCCCACGGACAGAACGATGCCCGGAATGACGATCGGTGCTGACGCCAATCCGCCGAGCCAGGAAGCTCCCCGGAACAGTCTTCGTTCGACGATGTAAGCGGTGATCGCGCCGAGAGCTATACATCGAGGCAGCCAAGCCCTGAACTCGCAGCCCACCCAGCAACATGGCTGGATATTCTTCTCGTTCACTCCCGGGGAATGGGGCGCGCGGTCATAGCCAATGGCATGGGGGTGGCGATTGCCAAACAGCCGTAGTCGGCGCAATTTTTGTAGTCGTTGATTTTCCCGGATTCCAAGGAGGCCAAAGCACGATGTCCGCTCAAGCCGCCCGGTCTCCCCTTCGCGTAGCAAAGCCCTGGTACAATATCCTTTACGTCCAAGTGCTCATCGCCATCGCGCTTGGCGCTCTTGTCGGCTGGCTGTTCCCGCAGTTTGCGCAAAACGACTGGATCAGGGCGCTCGGTGACGGCTTTGTCAGACTGATCAGGATGATCATCGCGCCCATCATTTTTTGCACCGTGGTCTCTGGCATCGCCCATATCCAGCAAGCCGCAAAAGTCGGGCGGGTCGCGATCAAAGCGCTTGTCTATTTCGAGATCGTCTCGAGCTTCGCTCTTGTCCTCGGGCTTCTCGTTGCGAACGTGCTTCAGCCGGGCGCGGGTTTCGCCGGGAAGGCAGACGCAACCGCGGTCGCGACTTACGCCAAACAGGCGGGTGAGATGAAGTCGGTGGATTTCATCATGCATATCATTCCCGAGAGCGTCGTAGGCGCCTTCGCGGCAGGCGACATCCTCCAGGTGCTACTCTTCTCCGTTCTGTTCGGCTTTGCCCTCCTGATCCTCGGCGAGCGCGGCCGTGTGGTTGGCGCGCTGATTGATGATCTCGCCCATATTATGTTCGGCGTGATTGCGATCATTGTGAAAGCGGCACCCATCGGGGCGTTCGGCGCCATGGCCTACACAGTCGGCCGATTCGGTCCGCAGGCGCTCGGAAGCCTTGCAGGGCTGATTGGAACCTTTTATCTGACAGCTATCCTGTTCGTCTTTGTGGTGCTCGGCGCCGTCGCCCGCCTCGTCGGCTTTTCCGTCGTCAAGTTCGTTGCTTATATCAGGGATGAGCTCTTGATCGTGCTCGGAACGAGTTCATCGGAGAGCGCGCTCCCACAGCTCATGGAGAAGCTCGAGCGTCTGGGTTGCTCGAAATCGGTAGTGGGCCTCGTGGTGCCGACGGGATATTCCTTCAATTTGGACGGCACGAACATCTACATGACGCTTGCCACGCTTTTCATCGCACAAGCGCTCGGCGTGTCCTTGTCTTTCGGGGATCAGCTCACGATCCTCGTCGTCGCCATGCTGACTTCAAAGGGCGCGAGCGGCGTAACGGGAGCGGGCTTCATCACGCTTGCCGCAACACTGGCCTCTGTGCGCCCGGAACTCGTGCCAGGCATGGCGATCGTGCTTGGCATCGACAAATTTATGAGCGAGTGCCGGGCGCTTACGAACATCATCGGCAATGGCGTGGCGGCCGTGGTGATCTCCTGGTGGGAAGGTGAACTCGACCGCGACAAGCTCAGGATCCGGCTCGCTCAGGAAGTCGATCCGGCGGATGTCGAAACGGCCGTGACCACGGGCTGAATGCTGACGCGAGCTATCCGCTTTTCCAGACTAATCAATTGTGTTCCATTGATTTCTCGAAGGTGTGGCGATCTCGACGCGCGGCATCTGGTATAAGATTGCGGGTGAACTCCATATCTTGCCGGCATCTTCTATGCGCCGTTTTGAGGAAAATGGCTCGGGGCTTTTTCGAGCCGCGGGCAAATTGCCTCGGCAGTGGATCGGTAAGTCGCCGTTCTCCATGGTCGAGCGGAGACATCTGAACACGGGCTCTGGCGCAATGCTACTCTTGCGGGATGATCCCACGCGACCTTTAATCAAAATTGCCCGAAACTTGGGACTATAATGTAGGAGGGTCCAACGTGCACACAGTCATAAGAGAATATTCAGGAAGGGGCGCAAAAGAACTGAGTGATGTGCTTGAGAACGCGGCGACGACCGGCGTGGGCGCACCAAAGGTTCACGAGGGTTCCGTCATCCTCCACCTGAATTAGGCAGTTCGCCCGGGTTAGCGGGCGAAAAACGCCTCGCGCTCTTTCGAGCGGGCCTCGTCGACGCGCGGGGCCTTCGCGAATAAGAGTTCGCCACTTTTGCGCCATCCGGGAGCAGCGGCGTCCCCGTCATTTCAAAAGGCGAGCCTGGTTGTCTCTGGTACAAAAACCGCCGCAACTCCGATAGACACCTCATCATGTTCAGCGACGAGGTGACTCATTTCTAAGTCCATCACGGAGGTGCCACTCACGACACCAGTCTTCCCCGAAAAGCAAACACAGTTTTAGTGTGATAGCCTTTGACGATGCGGGTGTGATTCGATCTCGGCATTGGAAAATGAGCGTCCCTCAAGCACGCAAGGTAGCCCGACGCTACTTGATGCCGATCACCATTGAATCCGGCCCAGCGAGATGCTCGACGCGGGTCTTCGAGAAGCCCGCCTCGTGCATCCAGGCGCAGCAGTCGGCGCCGGTATAGTCGAACCCTCCTTTTGTCTCGATCAGCATGTTGAGGCTCATCAGCAGCCCGAATGCGTTGTGGCGTCGCTCATCGTCGATGATGGCGTCATAGACGATTAGCGCACCATGCTCGGGGAGAGCCTCATAGGCTCGATCGAGCAGCAACCTCTTTTGCGCGAGGTCCCAATCATGCAGGATATGGCCCATGATGATGACATCGGTTCTCGGCAGCATGTCACTAAAGAAATCGCCAGCGTGAAATTTGACTCGCTCCGAGAGCCCGTTGCGCGCGATGAAATCGTCAAAAATGGGCTTGACCTGCGGCAGGTCGAAGCCCGTGCCCGACAAGTGCGCATGAGCGCGCGCAAGCGTGGCGGGGACGATGCCCTGCGCCGTGCCCACGTCCATGAAGCTCGCATAATTTTTCCAGCTGAACTTTGTGGCCATGGCGTGGGCCGCGCCGGCGCTGACGCCGCTCATCGCGGAAAGGAAGCCGCGTAGCTTCTCCGGATCGGCATAGAGGGCTCCGAACAGG
>JAFAUR010000399.1 GCA_019243205.1 Acidobacteriaceae bacterium
GACGACCGCGGTGTCACGACACTGCGCGATCGCGAACGTTTTACGCAATCGCTCACGTTGATCTACGCCGACGGCCGTACCGCCGAATTGTCCGAGGACACTGATGCAGAATGCGCACCTACGTCTGGGCCGGCTTGAATACATTAAGCCAGCCGTTTCTTCAAAATCCACCGCGACCCACGTGACCGTCACGATGGACCGGCTCATTGTAGAACCGGCTTCCGATGAGAAACAGGCGCCTCGGTGTCATTTGCTCTCCGTCTTCGGGGGCGAGCAGGAAGTCGCAGCGATCCATGCTGCCATCGCGGACCAGGCCAATTTTCGAATCGCCGGCCCGGATCTGTCGCCGATGGTCGTTAGTCTCGGGGAGCGTGCGCACATGTTTCGCGGCTTGATTCAAGCACCGGGCCGCCGGCAACCGGTCCGGCATCTCGTGTCGGTTTCGCAGGAAGTATTCGAAACGCAGGCCGGCGGAAACGCGCACGCGGACCGCACGATTGTTTACAGCGCCGAGCCGGAATTTCTGGTCTATCGTCTTGGGGTACGCTTTGGTATTCCTCTGCTCCCTTGCTGGAGCAGCTGGATTCGGGCGGAACTTACACGGCAGAACCGCGTTCGCCCCTTGCTCGGTCTGGGCTGCAATCCCGTATTCATTGAGGGCTCCAAACAAGTGTTACTCGATCTCATTGCCGGCGCGGTGAAGCGGCGCGTTCTGTCGATCCCCGATGAGCCGTCGCTTGAGTGGAGTGTCCCGCAGGCATTTGCGATAGACGAGCTCCGATAAGGCTCGGGTTCGCTTTTTCCGTTCGTAATACCCCTTTGCCCGCAGTTTCTGCGCGGTCCTGACCAGGAGATTTTTTGTGCAAGAAATTCTCACGATTTCGGATTACTTACGCACCTTTTCAAACGAGATCGGGGAACAGGTAGTGTCTCGCTTCCCACCTCTACACCAGCCGGGAGATCCGGTTTCGCCGCATCTCAACCGGCTGAAGCGGCGGCCGTTTCCCGGGCAGGAACTCGCCATCATGGGTATTGTTAAGGCATGGAAGAAGCAGTCGAGCGCCATGGCAATCGCGGAGTGCGGAACGGGCAAAACGCTGATCGCTCTCGCAAGCATTTACGCCCACGCCGAAGGGGGGCCTTTCACCGCGATCGCGATGGTTCCACCGCAACTCGTGTTGAAGTGGGCTCGCGAGTGCTTTCTCACGATCCCCGGCGTGCGGGTATTTCTTATTGATGGAGTGCGCAATGGTGTGGGGTCGAATGGCTACTCGGGCGTGAACGAAGTTTCCTTTCGTAACGGCCAGGTCCGCAGGGATGGTTTGAAAACAACTCTCAGCGATCTCCGGCTGGCCAAAGGACATCGCTCCGCGCACGAGCGCTGGCGCCGGATTTGCCCCGGTCCATCTGTCTTCATAGTTTCGCGCGAGCGGGCCAAGCTCGGGTGGTTCTGGCGGCATGCGTATCGCGTTGCGCGGTCGGGAGCATATAGCGGCTGCGTGGTGAACCCGGATACGGGAAAGCCGATCCTCACTTCCGACGATCAACTGCGCGCTCCCGACTTCCACAAGGCGAAACATGCCGAAGTGGTGATGCCAGATCCGGAAGCGCCGGAAAAGAGCCGGCGCACGTTCTTCAGTGCGCTCTGGCAGGCGGATGGGAAGAAAATCCGACGCGCTGCCCCGGTCGACTTCATCGGGCGCTACCTGCGCGGCGGATTCTTCGATTACGCCATTGCGGATGAGATGCACGAGCTCGCCAACGACACCGCACAAGGACAGGCGCTCGGTACGCTTGCGTCCTGTGCCAAGCGCACGCTCGCTCTGACCGGCACCTTCAGTGGCGGATATGCGGACGAGGCTTTCAATAACCTCTTCCGGCTGTATCCGCGGAAGATGCTGGCCGCCGGCTTTGAATTCAGCCAGTCGGGCCTGCGCTCCTTCGCGGAAGCCTACGGGGTTCTCGAGCACATCACCACCATCGAACCGGCCGATAACGCTTGCTCGGAAGCGCGCGTCACGAAACACGTGAAGCGCCGTCCGGGCGCATCGCCGCTGCTCTTCGGCCATTTCTTGATGGACTCGGCGGCTTTCTTGTCGCTCGAAGACATTGCGGAAGCCCTGCCGCCCTACGAAGAAGATGTTCTGGCGGTTCGCATGGACCCGCAGTTGGAGAACGCTTATCGCGCGCTCGAAGAAGACATCAAGCACGCGCTCGAAGAGTACGGCAAAAGCCAGTCGCTGTTGAGCGTTGGCATGAACGCGCTGTTGCTCTATCCGGACCGTCCGTTCGACATGGGGGACCTGACCGCGTTTGTTCACGATCCCGACACTGGAGAACGGCAGAAAGTCCTGATTTCGCGTCCAGAGGACCTCGACCGCTCCGTTCACTACGCGAAAGAGCGCCGGCTGATTGAGGAAGTCCGTCGTGAGCTGGCGCAGCGCCGCTTGTGTCAAATTTTCGCGGTCTACACCAGGAAGCGCGATGTCACGCAGCGTTTACAAGACCTCCTCCAACGCGAAGGAATTCACGCTGAAGTACTCACCACGCAAATTCCACCGGAGCGCCGCGAAGCCTGGTACGAAGACAAACTGAGGCACGGTATGCAGGTCTGTATTGCCCATCCAAAACTCGTTATGACCGGGCTCGACATTTTGGCCATGCCGTCCATTCTGTTCTACGAGACCGGGTATTCCACCCATGTTCTGCGGCAGGCAAGCCGCCGCAGCTGGCGTATCGGCCAGAAACAGGCCGTGCGCGTCTGCTACATGAGTTACTCGGGCACGGCGCAGGAACGCTGCTTGCGGCTGATGGGCAAGAAGATGCTTGTTTCTCTCGCGCTCGAAGGCAAGCTCGCTGCTCACGGGTTAACTGCTATGGAGGAAGACGACGATGTCCTGACGGCACTCGCGCGCGAACTCGTCACCGAGAAAGGCATTGGCGAGTGCGCGGCCGCGGTGTGGCAGCGTTTGAAGCACCAACACAGGACGCATGTGGC
>JAFAUR010000041.1 GCA_019243205.1 Acidobacteriaceae bacterium
ACGTGCAGCCGCGCTGATGGAAGTCTTCGGCGTGTATGTCGCGGGCGGCGTAGTAACAAACCAATTGGTCCGCCTCTTCGGGGTTTCATTTAGGAACCCGCTCGAAAATTTGACCGTCGATATCAGTGGCACCGAGCTAATCAGGGCGTCAGGTCATCTTTTCGTCCTGCTGCTATTTCAGTACGCCGGTTATTTCCTCCTCATCATCCCGATCAACTGGTGGTATCGGCGGAGAGGCCCGGCCGATTATGGCCTCACCAAGGCGGGCCACTCCTGGGCGATACTGCTCACCGCCGGAATCGGAACTGCCGCTTTGTCCGAGTGGCTGGTATTAGGTGTCGGTTTGGTTAACGCTATCCATCCCAGCGAGACGGTACCGTGGCGCCAGGCGTTCTTTGAGATGTCTTGGCGACGTTGGGAGTTTTGGCTGTTTTCCTCTGTCATGAGCTGGGCGCTTATCCCTGTGCTTGAGGAACTCTTCTTTCGCGGATACTGTCAACGGCGATTGGCTGAGGATTGGGGGGACGGGCCAGCGATTATCGCAACCGCTTGTCTCTTTACCTTTGCCCATGCGCAGTATCAAATCCCGAATGTCTACAACGCTGGTATGATATTGGGCCTCCTCCTATCCGCGATCGGCTTCGGAGTCGTGTTTGCGTGGACGCGATCTCTGATTCCGGCAATGCTTGCCCATGCCGTGTTTGACATTCCTACGACGCCAAGGTCGCAGAGCTTGCTCGTCGCCGCCCTCGTCGTCGGTGCTCTTTTTAGTTGGCGACAAGCAGTGGCGATAATCGGGCAGGTCTTCCGGAATGGGAGTGGTGTCACCCACAGCATACTCGCCGTCTTTAGCGCCGGTTACGCTGTTGCAGCGGCTCGGGTTCGCAGTCTGGAGTATCTGGCGATCGGGCTACTTGTGTTTGCGGTCGCATTCGAGGCGTTGGACCGCCGCCAGAATGGGATACCAACTGCACGTCTCCCGTGAGTAAATACGCAGTTGCTACCGAAGATCGTCGCGCATAAGTGATATTCTCGTTCAAGCGTAAGGGACGCATCCGGTCCGCAGAGAGGGTAGAAGCCCACTCGTCATACTCGCTTAGCGAAACTTCTTTCAGCCCGATGTGCGGACGACGGGCGCTTCGAAAGGAGTTCGCGATGCCGAACAATTTTAAGGACGCCCAGCGTCGTCTTCCCCAACGTCCCAATCTCCGCCATCTCAAAAGTCAAGCCAAAGATCTGTTTAGGTCTGGCAACGCCAAGTCCCTCGCGGACGCGCAATTCAAAACTGCCAGACTCTACGGCTTTTTCAATTGGGCAAAGCTCAAATCTCACCTCCAATCGCTCGAAGAGATCGGCCAACTCAAACGGGCGATCGATAACAACGACACCGATCTGGTCAAGAGCCTCATGACCCGAAATCCAGCACTACACGAAGCCCCGCTGGGGTATAGCCAAAACGGTCCTCTCACGTGGGTGGCCGAATGCCGCATTCCTTCGGGTCCGCCAACACCTGTAAGACTCGCCATGGCGAGTTGGATGATCGAAAACGGGTCGAATGTTCACCAGGGAGGAGACGGACCCTTGATGCGCGCCGCGCTTCGCGGCGAGCGAATCCCAATGATGGAACTTCTTGTCGGGTACGGTGCAGACGTTAATGCCGAATGGAACGGCGATTTTCCGATTTTGTTTGCGCCCTGCGAATCTGTCGATCCAGTCGCCATGCGGTGGCTACTGGATCATGGCGCAAACCCAAATTGTGCTAAACCAGAGAGTCGGATCACGGCTATCGATTATCTGATTGAAAGCTACGCTAGCTCGCCGAAACTCACGACCTGCATCGATCTTCTTCTTGATTTCGGCGGTGTCACACGTTATGATCTGCCCGGCGTACTTGACATCCTCCGAGGCAGAGCGGATCGTCTCAGCCAACAAGTGGACGCAAGCCCGGAACTGGTCAATCGCCGTTTCCCGGAACTTGAGTGCGGTAGCACGGGGGGTCGCGGGCTGTTGCTTCAAGGAGGCACGCTGCTACACGTGGCCGCCGAGTACGGCGGTATTGAGTCCGCTAAGCTTCTAATCCGACGTGGCACTTCGGTGAATGCTCGCGCTCGTTGGACAAGGCCGGAGCGGGTGGACAGACGCCGATTTTCCACGCCGTAACGCAGTTTGGTGATAGAGGCTTTGGAATGGCTGAGCTGTTGTTACAGAATGGAGCCGATCTATCAATGCGAGTCAAGCTGCCGGGGCACTATGAGCGACCGGATGAACTAGTGGAATGCA
>JAFAUR010000132.1 GCA_019243205.1 Acidobacteriaceae bacterium
ATGCCTTTCCATTGACAAAACTCGGTCGAGCCCGGATGAGGAGTTTTGCTGAGGTCCAGATCCACATAGTTCGCGACGAACAAGTCGAGATAGCCATCACGATCGAAATCGAAGAATGAGCAGCCGGCGCCGTAACGGGTTCCGGTAACCGGCAGGTGAGCCTTCTCGGTTGCGTCTTCGAACTTTCCGTTGCCCAGATTTCGATAAAGCTGATTGTGTCCGTAGGCGGTGACGAGAAGGTCGGGCCGTCCGTCGTTGTCGTAATCTCCAACACAAACACCCTGCGACCAACCGCCCGGGGAAAGGCCTGCATTGGCCGCAACGTCAGTGAACTTTCCGTTACCGTCGTTGTGATACAGCTGTGGAAGATTCCGCTCGCCGCTACCGGCAGTCAATCGTGTTGCGTTCGGGATGAAGATATCGTTCCTGCCATCCCCGTCATAGTCGAAGATGGCGACTCCGTTACCCGTGGTTTCGAGGATGTATTCTTTTCGCTCCAGGCCCCCGTAAATGTTCTTCTCTTTCAATCCACACGCCTGTGCGATGTCGCGGAAATCGGCTCTGAATGCGGGCGGTGTCGATGCGACCAACAAAGCGGAACAGCAAGCAGCCCACCAAAGGCACTTCACGTAACGCAAATTATAGCTGGAGAACATCGAGTACCAGTCGACTTGGTCAACACGACCGAATTGATTGACGAGAGTACCTTAGTCGTGGTACTCTCGCACCCAGTTTTGTTGCGCTTACTAGGGAATAACTAGGCAATTTTCTGGAGGTGAAGTTTGCTACGCTGGCTTGCTTCGAAGGTTTGGCTGTTCTCATTGCTTCTTGTCACGGGGAGCGTTGCTTTCGCTCAACGTGACCTCGGTACGATAACCGGAACCGTTGTGGATGCCCAGGGTGCGGCAATTGCAAACGCGAAGGTGACGATTACTAACGAGGCGACGGCCGTCGTTTCGGACACGGTCACCAATGACACGGGCTCTTACAGTCGCCCGGCACTCAATCCGGGAAACTATAGCGTGGCCGTCGAGGCGCCCGGGTTCCAGCGCGCTGAACAAAAAGGCATCGTACTTACACCAAGCCAAATCGCGACAGTCAATATGACGCTGCAGGTTGGAAACGCGTCGCAAACCGTGGAAGTTACCGCGGCCGCGCCTCTGTTGCAGACGGAATCGCCAGCGCTCGGTGCGACTCTCAACTCTGCCCAGGTTTCCCAATTACCTCTCGGCGGGCAACGAACATTCACCTTCCTGGCACGACTTTCACCCGGGGTTGTGCCGGCCGAACAAGGCGCCAGAGACTCACTCGGGGGTGGGTTTTCCGCGAATGGAGTGCGCTCGACCGGCGAGAACAACTTCCTGCTGAACGGCGTTGATAACAACGTCAACGTCATCGACTTTATCAACCAGACCGCATTCGTCATCGGGCCGTCAGTTGAAGCTATCGGCGACATGCAGGTCATCACCAACGGCGCCAGCGCGGAATATGGCCGGGCAGCCGGCGGGATCCTGGACATCAGTTTGAAATCGGGCACGAACGAAGTTCACGGGGTTCTTTACGAAGTTTTCCAGAACACTGTACTCGACGCCAACCGCTGGGAGAACAACTTGGCCGGTACCCCGCGCAACCCCTTCAAACAGAACCAATTCGGCGCGGCCGCTGGTGCGCCCATTCTCAAGAACAAGCTGTTCATCTTCGGCGATTATCAGGGTACGCGTATCAGGACAGCCGGCGGATCGATCCAAAACCTGGGTTACGGCGGGTTCTACACGGTTCCGACGCCGGCGATGGTCAACGGTGATTTCTCGTCGATTCTTGGTCCGGCGATCGGGACCGCGCCGAGTACGAATGGCGGAACGCAGACCGTCTATCAGAACGAGCTGTTCAATCCGGCATCGACGCGTTGCCTGAGTGGATGCGTCGGGAACACGTTGACTGCACAATCCGGAGCGACGCCGGTATACGCGCGCGATCCGTATATAAGCGGCGGCAGGTTGAATCAGGTTCCGATCAGCCAGATGGATCCGGTCGCGAGGAACCTCGCGAGTCTCTACCCGGCTCCGAATCAGCCGGTGCGGAGTGGGCAGTATCCTCAAAACGATTACTACACTGTGACGCCCGGCAGCCTGAATACGAATCAGGGTGACGGCCGTGTTGACTTCCACCAAAGCGATTCCAACATGATCTTCGGCACCATCAGTTGGTCGGACACCTACAAGAGCAGTATTCAGCCTTTCCCTGGACTCCTGGACGGAGGAAACTTTAACGGTGTCAGCGAGCAGGATCTCGGCCGCAATGCCATGATCAGTTGGACGCATACGTTCTCGCCAACCATGGTGAACGAGGCGCGGGTCGGGTTTACGCGCCTGGTGACGGCTCGAACGCAGGCAAACGCGAATGTTGACGCGTTTAAGCAAGCCGGAATTGGCGGCTATGACCCGACCACAACGCTAAATGGCGGTATTCCGCAGATCCAATTTTACAAGGGCCCCACCACCAATCAAACGTATAGTCAGATCGGTGCTAACGATTGGCTTCCTACCAAGGAGTACAACAACGAATGGGATCTGATCGAAAATCTTTCTTTGACGAAAGGCGCCCATTCATTAAAGTTCGGCGGTGAAGTCCGGGCATTGCATTTCCCGTTCTTCCAGGTGCCTTATCCCCACGGCGAAATGAATTTCTCAACGGACGAAACTGCCTACCCATCGTTGGCGGGATCTAACTTGAGCGCTTCTACGGGAGATGCCTTTGCGTCTTTCATGTTGGGTGCAATCTATCAAGGACAGATCTCGACCACCAACTTTATTTCCTCTACGAAGCAGGCATACGCGGCGTATGCTCAGGACACCTGGAAGGTAACTCCAAAACTCACTTTGAACCTCGGGCTCCGCTACGAGTTGTTCTCTCCCATTGGTGAGCAATTTGCACGCCAGTCAACGTTCAATCTCCCGAACCTCACGCTGTACATTCCGAAGGGGCCAAACGACGACGCGCCCCTACCTCCGAATTTCAACTCGCCCGCCACCATAAATGGAGTTACATTCCCGCCGCTCTTCACTACGCCGATTAACGTGAGCCGGGGGCAGGTGGGGCCCTATCTCATTCCCTGGGACAAATTGGATTTCGGTCCCCGTATGGGCTTCGCGTATAACATTGTTCCTAAAACTGTGATTCGCGGTTTTTATGGGATTTTCTATGGCGGAGAAGAAAACCAGGGCGGAAACCCGAACCGTGGCGAGTCCGCGCCGTTCAATC
>JAFAUR010000254.1 GCA_019243205.1 Acidobacteriaceae bacterium
ACTGTTGTCCAATACCTGCGTTATCAACTTAGCGCCAACGGTTATGTTCACCGGGCACTCGTTACCGCGGACCGCACTCAGTGACGCAAAAAACGCGAGTAGTCTGAAAGGGTAGAGCTATCTCGGCGGCACTTTGCCGTATAACGCTAGGTCCTTATCGAAAGCGGCCCGGGACAGGGAGTGCGGGCACGCGGATATTATGCGGGCCGGGGCGGTTTCGATAAGGGCGTTTGAAGTAAGCTGCTGGCGCGGCGACGAGGATGTCGCTAATTATGGGTTTTGAATGTGGCGATTCTTAGCAGAGAGTGCGAAAATTTGTTGAACTTTGGCGAACTGCGGCGTAGGAAAAGCGTTCTTGCTGCGGCGATAAGAATGCGGGCGCGTGTTCGAAGCGCAAAAAATAGCCCTGTTTCAGCTTGCAGACACACGCCAAGCGCGCGTACTACGGCATGCGGTGTGAGCACCGAACTGTCCGTTGGGTCAAGAGGTGTCAACGAAGCAAGCACACCTGTTTTCTTCCTTTAGAATTTGGGCGGACAATCGTTCAACCACACACATTGGCCCCTGACACTTGGGACACTGCCAAGTGATCGATGCATCGACATCAGGTAAGGAACTGTCCGGCGGAGAAGGGGCACGAAGCAATGCTCGGCAAACCGGGAGCAGAACTCGGCGGCGACGGTTGGCCATCCAGCCGAAATAGCGAATGCGCGGGAAGCCTTTGGGAAGGACATGTTGTAAGAAGCGGCGCAGGAACTCTTCCAGAGTCAGCGTCATGTTGCGGCCCTTGCTTTCATGGGCATAGTCCTTCCAGCGAAACGTGACGTGCGAGTCGTCTACCGACACGAGACGATGGTTCGAGATAGCCACGCGATGTGTGTAACGGGCTAAGTATTCTAAGACGTGTTCGGGACCGCCGAAGGGCGGTTTGGAGTAAACCACCCAATCTTGCCGGGAAACGGTGCGCAAAAAGGCGGCGAATTCTTTCTCATTGGCGAGTGGCTCACAATCGGCGAAAAACGCGAGTTGTTTGCGAACAAATGCGTGCTTCAAGCCCGCGATGAACTTTCCGCGAAAAACGCGGCTAAGGATTCGCACAGGCAAGAAGAAACGGGAAGGCGCGCGAATCCACTGCAAGTGGTCCGGCGACAGTCCGCCGCCGGGCACGACACAGTGGATGTGTGGATGGCATTGCAGTGTTTGTCCCCAGGTATGTAAAACGCCGAGGAATCCAAGTTCGGCTCCCAGACGGGTGGGATTGGCCGCGACTTCCAGCAACGTGGCGGCGCTGGCTTCGAACAGAAGACTGAAGAGAACCTTCTTGTTCTGCCACATCAGAGACACCAGCGCATGAGGGACACTAAACACGAGGTGGAAATAGCAGACCGGCAACAGCTCTTGCCGCCGGGCGCAGAGCCATTTCTCGCGTGCGTTGGTCTGGCACTTGGGACAGTGACGGTTGCGACACGAATTATAGGAGATTGCTTGATACCCACAGCGCAGGCACTGATCGCGATGGCCGCCTAGCGCGGCCGTGCGGCAGCGCTCGATCGCTCGCAGAACTTTGAGTTGCGCCGTCGTGAGCGAACCGCGATAGCGTTCGATGAATTTGTTTCCTGCCCTGCGGATAACGTCAGCTACCTCCCAGGGCGGCGGCGTCACGTCTGATCAGCCTCGTCCGGTAATGTCGATTCATTCCGTCTGGAAAGCGTGATCTGATCGAATGGATTGACCGCTGCATGTAAATGCTTCCGCGACAAATGCAGGTACACCGTTGTGTCTTCCAGGTGTGCATGCCCGAGCAAGATCTGGATCGTTCGTAAGTCGGCTCCCGCCTCCAGCAAAGCGGTTGCGAAACTGTGGCGGAGAGTGTGAGGGCTAACCGTCTTTTTAATTCTTGCCCGTTTGGCAGCTTGGCTGCAGGCGTACCAGACCGTCTCATCCGAAATCGGTCGTTCCACACCTCGTTTCCCGCCGGTGCTGGGGAACAGATACGCCTTGGGGCGCTTCCATCGAAAGTACTCACGCAAGGCATCGAGCAACTTCGAAGTCATTGGTACGTCACGGTCGCGTGAGCCCTTACCTTGCCGGATGTGGATCACCATGCGCTCGCTATCGATGTCGGTCACTTTTAGAAGTGACGCTTCGGTACGGCGAATGCCGGTAGCGTAGAGGACAATCAAGATCGTACGGTGCAGCAGACTCTCCGCTGCATCAATCATCCGTGTCACTTCCTCCGGAGTGAGCACCACAGGTAGCTTGCTGGGCGTCTTAGGAAAGATCAAATCGTCATAGGCAATATCGCGTCGCTTCAAGGTCTTCTTGTAAAGAAAGCGCAAGGCCGACATACGACCTTCGACCGTGGCCGGGGCGAGCTTCTTGTCTTTGAGCAGGTAAAGCTGGAATCGACGGATCTCTTCGCCGCCCAGTTGCTCCGGCGACTTACCGAAATATTCTGCGAACTGCTTGACCGCGAGAACGTATTGACGAATGGTGGTTTGTGAGTAGTTACGCCGCTGAAGTTCCTCCAGCATGCGTTTACGAAGTGGGGTCACAGAAATAATCCTTTCTGGACCGAAACTATCGCTGTTTCACGTCTCGCGATGAACCACGCTGCTGCTTCCGCCGCGCCAGCGGCTTAGTTCAAACGCGCATGTCGCGGATTGAGTTTGCGCAGACGAGTGAGAATTTGGCTTCGGGGTACCATTCCGCCAGAACGATTTGAGGGCTGCAAATAAATCCACGCGAATCATAGCGACGTGTTGTCTTTACCTTGCCGACATGAGATAGCGCGACGAAACGCGGGCGGCTTAGGTGAGAGTTGTAGTCCAACTCTCAAGGTAGCGATTTACGGGCAATTGTTGAACGAGTGCGGAGAAAGTGCGTAGTGCAAGTACCTGCTCTGAACGACTTACAGATCGATTTGAGTCCCAATCTCGACAACTTGGCGCGGCGGTAGCCCAAACGTGCTCTCCACTGTCCACGGCATTGCGTTGCAAGTAGCCGAAGACCTTCTCGGCTGTTTTCCCCATGTAGCCCGACTTCGCTGTCTTCAGTTTTTCGTGACCGACATAATAGGTGATCTCTTGAAGATCGACAGGCAAGTTTTCCGTCCTTACCACACTTCCAATTTCATCCACGACATGCGGGTACTCCATGTAGCCGAAGTGCAGCACTAATCTCCAGAAGCCATCGCCTAAATCTGTGATCTCATATCTCTCGTCAGGCGGCACCTTAGGGATCACCTCCGTACGCACGGTCAGCAGAATAACACTCTCGTGCAGAGACCGGCAACGCTCAACGAAGTGCACCAGGATGGGCGGGATATGATCGGCACTGGGGGCGATGAACACTGCAGTGCCGGGAACGCGATGCGCTAAACAATGCTGAATCTCCTCCCGAACGACTTCAAAAGTCGGAAACTTCGTCGCGTACTGTTCCGCAAGAAACGTCCGACCGCGATTCCAAATCAGCATGGCCGCGATCAGCGAAGCACCGATG
>JAFAUR010000274.1 GCA_019243205.1 Acidobacteriaceae bacterium
TGTCCACCGGCAGAGCCTCCACCGTGTGTCCGTTTCCCGTAGTCGTGGTCGCTCGGAGCATCGAGTTATAGATCGCTTCCTCGGTTGCTTCGATGGCTGCCAGGAACAACGGCGACATGGCGTCATTGGTCATCACTTCCACATGGCGTGTCATCGATTTCCCAACGGGTCGAACGCGGACCTGCTCCGCAGTCGAGAATGCGAGGACGTAATCGCCGCTCCCGTTCGACGCCGCGCTTCCGGTACGGCCGAGCCCTAGCAAAGCCCGAGCCGCCAGTCGCTTCAGATTGCGAGCATCGAGCGGCGCGTCCGTCGCGATTACGATCATGCACGATCCATTGCCACGGTCAATCCCGCTGCCGGATTTCTGCAGTTCCTGGCGCAGATAATATTGGCCGAGTTCGCGGCCAACGGGCGCGCCCGCCATCGTGAGCACGCCTCCGAAGTTCGTTTGGACTAAGACGCCGACCGTGTATCCTCCCAGGTTCACCGGCAAACGGCGCGAAGACGTTCCAATCCCGCCCTTCCATCCGAAAGCGACTGTTCCGGTGCCCGCACCGACCGCCCCCTCGTCAACCGCACCGCCCCTGGCAGCCTGAATGGCGTGGAGCACATCTTCTGCTGTGATATGCCGCCCGCGAATATCGTTCAGATAACCATCGTTTGTCTCGCCCACGACCGGGTTCACCGAGAGTACGTCCTCATTCCCGGGGGCTGCCAGGACATACCCGACCAGCGCGTCCGCCACCCGGGGCACGCTTGTAGTCGATGTCAGAAGAATCGGCGTTTCGATATCGCCCATCTCTTCCACCTGCGTTGAACCGGTAAGTTTCCCGAACCCATTGCCGACGGACACCGCGCCCGGCACCTTCTCGCGATACAGATTGCCCGCATGGGGGAGAATCGCCGTCACGCCGGTTCTGACGTTATCTCCGCGGACGATCGTCGTCTGCCCCACCATGACTCCGGCAACATCGGTGATCGCATTCAGTTCTCCAGCAGGCAGGATGCCGACTTTCAGCCCGATATCCGATGTGCGGGGACGCGTAAGCGAACCCTTGTCCTGCGCGGAGCCAGGCCGTAACATGGCAGTTACTAATAAGAAGATCACCTTCGCCATGCAGGGTGATTATAGCTGCTGGTATCTAGCTTGCCTGGTACAAAGAATCCGTCGAAGAAACATAACCGCGCGGCGCTCGCCGCGTTACGGCTGGATCAGTGGAAGTTGCGAACTCAGTTGTAGTTCCACCATCATCCCGATGCGATGGTCAATTTGGAAAAACATTGCGGCCTTCTTCTCTCCCAGAACCTGTTCGAACTTCGGAATCCAATCCAACCGCAGCTGTGTTGTAGCCTGATCTACCCCGAGCCATCTTCGTATCAGACTTGCCGCAATCTGGTCTGTCATGTTGTTGTAATTCGCCGCGTACTCCTTGATCAGGGCGTAACGCTGATCGTTGATCTTGATCGTCTCCTCCGTGTACGACCCGTACACTGGCCAGAACTTAGCGGCTTCATCGCCGTTCAGGGGCAGGTTTGCCGCAACAATCTGCTTCTTCTGGTCGCGGAGATCCTTCCGCATCATGTTGACCTCGGCATCAGTGACGGCCGAGGCAGGCGCGTCGGTTTTCTGAGCTTGAGCAGGATCGGCAGCTATGGCCAGCATCACGCTGGCGAAGAGAGATAGAACAGTGGGAACTGGTTTCATCATTTTCCTTCACTGTAGGTCGACAGGCAGGCTTTGCCTGAACATGACCAGCCTGATGATGACGGAACGGTTCCGATTCAGTATTTACTGGGGGCGGGGTTGTACTTGTTCTTTGGCCGCTTTCTCGCGAATCAGTTGGATGATTTCCGGTGGGGTCGGTGACCGCCCCGTCTGCGCCTTCGAATAGACTTGTTCCCCGTTAACCAGCACACGAAACGAGCCCGGTGCGCCCGCCCGCACCCGCGTCGGGATTCCGAGTTCGCGTTCGATGCTGTCCTTGAGGCTCACGGCCTCGGCTTTGAGGTCAGCTCAGAAAAAGCAGCGCTTAATCTCGATGGTCATGGCTGTGTACTGCAACCCAGAAAGTCGTTGCTGCTAAGCAGGCTACCAGACCTCGGGGATGGTGGACAACCTCGACCCGCGGGTAGCGACGGTCCGCCCCGGTGGCAGTACGCGCCCGCTACTGATTCGCTAACCTAGCTGAGGGTTAACGCGATTGTCGAATGGTTGGTCAACCAGAAAATGGTTCGCGATCGTCGCTACACTTGGCATGTTCGGGTCTTCGATCTCGTCAGCCGAGATCATTGACTATCACCAGCATTTATATAGTCCCGAAGCAGGCGCGCGATCCTCGCCAGGACCGAAGGGCATCGATGCCAATTTTCTAGTTGCGCAACTCGATGCTGCCGGAATCCAGCGAGCGGTTGTGCTCTCGGTTGCTTATAGCTTTTCGAACCCGAATAAGCCGCCAGTTCCTAATGAATATAGGCACGTTATGGCCGAGAACGATTGGACCAGCGCGCAAGTTGCAAAGTACCCTAACAGGTTGCTCGGGTTCTGCAGCGTAAATCCGTTAAGGCCTTATGCAATCAAAGAGATTGTTCGCTGCGCAAATGACCCAAACCTACGCGCCGGACTCAAGCTGCACTTCGGCAACTCTGACGTCAACCTTGACAATCCTGAACATCTAGCCAAAGTACGCGAAGTGTTCCAGGCCGCTAATGCGCATGGCATGGCAATCGTGGTACACATGCACGCGAACATGGATCATCATCGGCCGTATGGGGAAAAGGAAGCTCGCATATTTCTGGAACAACTTCTACCTGAGGCTCCCGATGTGACGGTACAGATCGCGCATCTTGCCGGAGGCGGAGGGTATGACGACCCGGCAACCGATGAAGCGCTGTCAGTTTTCGTGGAGGCAATCGAACGAAACGATGGCCGAGTCAAGAATGTTTACTTCGATGCTTGCGGTATCGCGATACCTGGCGTGTGGGAGGACAAAGCCTCCCTGATCGTCAAACGGATTCGCCAGATCGGCGTCAAACGAATTCTCTACGGAAGCGATGCAGCCACTCCAGACAACCTTCCGAAGGATGCTCTGGAAAGATGGCACAGACTTCCACTGACTCAAGGTGAATTTCGTACGATCGAAAACAACGTTGCACCGTATTTGTTGGCTTGGCTCGGTCGGGTACGGTCGAATTGATGTACGATGCTCGTCGCCACCCGGAACGTCTCTCAAAGGTATGTTTTCGGCGGGTCGAACTGGCAACCGCCCGTCACTCGCTTGTACAGTGGAGCGACCCTGCTTTGCGAAGTGACCGCTGCGCTCGGGCGCTCGGCCGTGCTCGAGAAACAGGAGGCTTCCGCTTGCCTTGAGAATTCGTTTCCTCTGACGGGTCGCCCGAGCGGGCTTCTAGCAGGCCTGTCCGAGCCGATACTCATTACCGCGACTTGCTCGTTGTGCTCAGGTCGCCTGCTTCCTGCCCAGGCGGGCGACGCGGGACCTGGGCTTGGATTTCGCTGAGCTTTTCGCGCTTGGCTAGTTCCAGTTCATAATTCTGCTGCAAGTTCAGCCAAAACTCCGGACTATTGCCAAAGAATTGAGCGAGTCTCAGTGCCGTATCTGCGGTTATGGTCCGCAGCCCCTTGACTATCGCATGGATCCGGTTTGGTGGCACGTGCAAGGCCACGGCCAACGCATTCGCTGAGAGCCCATGTGGCTCCATGAATTCTTCCTGGAGGATTTCTCCGGGCGTTACCAGCGCCAGCAATTCCCTGCGCTTGGCCTTATCACTGGTAATCGGTGATTTCGACCTCATGAGCAGCCCCTTCTTTCCAGGTAAAGCAGATCCGGTATTGATCGTTTATCCGGATGCTGTGTTGGCCTCTGCGATCCCCGGCTAGCGCTTCCAGCCTATTGCCCGGCGGTATCGCCAAATCCTTCAAAGTGGTCGCAGCTCGGAGAATTGCAAGCTTCTTTTGAGCAAGTCGTGCAATACCCTCGAACTTCTTAACGCGGATCCCGACAGCTACATGTTCTGTATCAGGATCCGCGTAAGACGCGATCACGACTCATAGTATTACGCAGTACGTCCCACGTCAACAATGACCCGCCCATCGTTTTTCAGCTCGCACCATTGCCACGGACCACTGCCATTGGTTCCGACTACCTCGGCGCCATCGAGAGGAAGGTTGGGCGGTCGTTCGGGCATACTCGCGCACAAAAACAAGGTGGCGACGCGGCTGCCACTAACAGGCGCGTCTGCCACCCCCGGCTCATTGCAGATCCTGGCCGCTGAATCCATTTGTCCGATGCGACCGCGCACGCCTTGGAGGTCTTACATAATGCCCGTTTTACGATCCTGTGGATCCTGTCCTTTGAATTTGGCTACTGCAGATTCGGGAGTGCTGGCGCAGAAAGTCAAACCTGCTCCGGTTCGTAAGCCGCTCGAGCCAAAGCACTTACAATCCGCTGCTCGCGCTTCAGTCCGCGGTCCGAATTCGGAAGCTCGCTGGCCAGCGAACCCGAGCCCAGGTTCCCTTCGGATGTTCAAATTCGCCCATACTAGACTATTTTCCGGCGTCCACGGCCCTGTCCCGCACGGCCTGGATTAAGAATCCTATAATGGTGTGTAACGGTTTCGCTTCGGCTTCATCGTAAGATGGGATGAAAGGATCTTAATGCTGAAGGTCTGGACCCGTGAAGTCCTCAGCGAATACGTTCGCACGAAACTAGACGGCTATCGCCTGATCGTCGTCTCCAACCGGGAGCCGTTCCAGCATGTTCGCCGGAACGGTCGCATCGAATGTGTTCAGCCAGCGGGTGGCATGACAGCCGCCCTCGATCCGGTGATGCGTGCGTGCAGCGGCCTGTGGATCGCTCATGGAAGCGGCGACGCCGATCGCGCCGCCGTCGACGCTTTCGACCATGTCTCCGTGCCCGAGCAGAACCCCGCCTATACCCTCCGTCGCGTCTGGCTTTCCAAACAAGAAGAAGAGAAATACTACGCCGGCTTGGCGAATCAGGGGCTTTGGCCGCTTTGCCACGTCGCCTTCACCAAGCCGGTGTTTGAACCAGGACACTGGAAAACGTATCGTAGCGTGAACCAGCGCTTTGCCGACGCAGTTCTCGAAGAGGCTGCCGGCCAGCCCGCCTTCGTTTTTATTCAGGACTACCACTTCGCACTGCTGCCCCGCATGCTCCGCGAAGCGAGCTCGAACCTGGTGGTAGCTCAGTTCTGGCACATACCATGGCCGAACCGCGAAGTCTTTCGTGCGTTTCCCTGGGGAGAGGAACTCCTTGATGGTCTCCTCGCGAACGATCTCCTTGGCTTCCACCTGCCGCACCATTGCCGGAACTTTCTCGAGACCGTCGACGCGACGCTGGAAGCTCGTGTGGACATTACAAGCGGTGAAGTCTGCCGTGGCGGTCACTCGTCGCTGGTGCGACCGTTCCCGATCGGAATCGATTTCGATGACCACAGCGAGATTGCCGAATCGCAGTCTGTGTCGGATTATATGGAGCGTTGGTGTCGCGATCTGAAGCTCGATGGACACCTGCTCGGGGTCGGCATCGATCGGCTCGATTACACCAAAGGTATCCCGGAACGCCTCCGTTATCTCGATCGCTTCTTTGAACTGAATCCGAAATATCGCGGGAAACTACTCTTCATCCAGATCGCGGTTCCTTCCCGCTCTACACTTCCCGCCTACCGTCAGCTCGAAGCCGAAGTAGAATCACTCACGGCCAAAATCAACCTCCGTTGGGGCAATGCGTTCTGGCAGCCCGTCATGCTGCTGAAACAGCACTACAGCCAGCCCGAAATGATTGCTCTGCACAGGCTGGCTGACTTCTGCGTGGTCGCTTCGCTGCATGACGGCATGAATCTTGTCGCCAAAGAATTTGTGGCCAGCCGTGTCGATGAAGACGGCGTCCTGGTCCTGAGCAAGTTCGCCGGGGCCGCGCGCGAATTGAAGGACGCCGTCATGATCAACCCGTTCAGTATCGAAGAAGGCGCCCGCGCGTACCTCGAAGCCCTTACGATGCATCCCGACGAACGGCGCCGGCGCATGCTCAAAATGCGCGAAATGGTAGATCAGAACAATGTTTTTCGCTGGGCCGGGAAGTTCCTGTCCGACCTTGGGAAAATTGACTTCCCAGAGTTCGAGGCGCCACAGTTCGCCGGTGGGCGCCAGTCGCATCCGCGCGTAAGCCCGCTTCGCCGCCTTGCTGCCGCTGTTTAGCAGTTAACGCTATCTGACTCTAAAAACAAGGATCTGCTCATGAGTGACGTGGAAACGCTCCGCGCCTTGCCGGCGACGGAGAACTTGAATGCGATCAGCCGTATCGTCAAGGAGGCCGAGATTGTCGCGCTCTTCCTGGATTTCGATGGGACGATTTCCCACATCGTTCCGCGCCCGGGTGATGCAGTCCTCGATACCGGGATTCGCAAAACTCTTTCGAGTCTCGCCGCCCGCCCCGACTTCTGCATCGCCGTCGTCAGCGGCCGCGCTCTGGCCGATGTGCGGGAAAGAGCAAACATCCCGAATATCGCCTATGTCGGTAACCATGGCTTCGAAATTGAATCTGGATCGACCTCGTTCCGCGAGCCCCGCGCCCAAACTCTCAAATGTGAGCTCCGCGCCCTCGCGCTCCAGCTGAAGCTCGCAGTTGGCGATATCGAAGGCGTCGAACTGGAAGATAAGGCTCTCACCCTCAGCGTCCACCTTCGCCGCGTCGCCGAACCCTTTCACGATTGGGTCCGGCAAACGGTGACCGATTCCGTCTCGCGCTCCAGGTCCTTCACCACCCGGCAAGGCAAACTCGTACTCGAAGTCCGTCCGCAAGTTCCGTGGAATAAAGGTTGCGCCGTTCGCTGGCTGCTGCGCGAAAG
>JAFAUR010000691.1 GCA_019243205.1 Acidobacteriaceae bacterium
ACCGGCGGCTGGCGAGATACTCTACGAGCGGCGGAACGGTGATTTCGTTCTACAGATCACCGGGCACCCCAACTACGGTTTGCCGTTCGGGCAGGATCGAACCGTGCCGATTTATCTGGCTACCCTTGCGATACGACAGCAGAGTCAAAGCATTCGCTTCCGTACCGCTTCGGAGATGTTGGAAACCTTCGGCATGCACAAAGGCGGCAAAGAGTACCGACGATTGGTGACCGCTTTTGAACGAATCTTCGGAGCGACTATCTTCTTCGGCACCGATACGCTGCGAGGAACGGCCAAGGTGGTCCAGCGTTCGCGATTTAGCTTCTTCCGCGAGGCGCAGATTTGCTACAGCCAAGATCCGCAGCAGTATCCGGTCTCTGACCAATTCGAGAATGTCATTGTACTCAGCGACGAATTCTACAGCGAGATTGTCGCGCATCCGATTCCAGCGGACCTTGAAGCAGTGAAGGTGCTGGCGGGAGCACCGGCCGTTTTAGATTTATTCATGTGGCTGTCGTATCGCTGTTTTGTAGCGAAGGGGAAAGAGATCATTCCGCTGTTTGGATCGCGCGGTCTGGCTAGTCAGATCGGCTCGATTGGATACGCGCGGCCACGCCGTTTCCGCGAGAAGCTTGACGGCTGGTTAGAATCGATCCGCGTGCTTTGGCCGGAGTGCCCGGCCAAAATCACCGGCGACGGCACAGGTTTAGAAGTTAATCGAGCGACGGCCGTATTGGTTGAGCAGAAGGCATGTGGGTAATGGGGATCTTATGAAGGCAGGACCGGAATCAACCGGACGCAAGGCACAAATGCCTGACGACACGCGACGGCCAGTGTGGCTTGAGGCGACGGAGTCGTTCTATAGGAAGCTGAACAGAATTGCGCAACAGTGTGAAATGTCGCGCTATGACGCTTTGAGCAAGGGTCTTGACGCGCTGCTGCGAGAAGCACAAATCCGAAACTCGGCTTTGAACCGGAACATCAAGAGCCCTGCGCAGTCGGAGGTGTTCCGCAGGACGATGGGGCAGGTCTCGCGCAACTATTGGGCAACAGTCAGTGTCGAAGAGCGGCGCGAGCGAGGACGAAGAAGTGCGCACGCGCGATGGAGGGGAAACAATATTGGATCTGTTTAAGCCTGTGATCGGCGGAGCGATCGTTTGCGGACCAATTAGTCGATAATCCTATTAGGAGTTCCCAGTGACACTGGAACAAGCCATTCTGGAAGCCGTGCGGGGGTTACCCACCGGCCTGCAGCAGGAGATTCTGGACCATGCCACTCGCCTACGCGACGAAGTGGCGGACAAGAAGCCATTGCGCAACGTGAAGGGCCTTTGGACTGACCTTGGTGTTTCGTTATCAGCCGAAGAGATCCATGCGGCTCAGCGCGAAATGTGGAAAAACTTTCCGCGGAACGATTTTTGATGTCGTCCGTTGTGGCGGATACCCACACAATTGTTTGGTATCTGGCGAATGATGCGCGTTTGTCCCAGACGGCGATTCAGGCGTTAGATCGGGCGAGTGCTGATGGCGAGCCAATCTACTTGCCTTCGATCTGTTTGGTTGAGCTCACCTATCTTGTGGAAAAAGGGAGGCTGCCGTCCGTCGCGCGTGATCGGCTGATCCGAGCATTGGACGAGTCGTTGGCCCCCTGTAGGTTGGCGCCGCTTGACCGGATGGTTGCCGACGCGCTGCAACTCGTTGACCGCAGCGAAGTACCTCATATGCCCGACCGAGTCATTGCCGCTACGGCCATCGCACTTGGAGTGCCTCTGATCAGTCGTGATGCGAAAATTCGCACTTCGACCGTGCAGACACTTTGGTGACCGAAATCATCGCCGGCCTGCGGAAATAGGGGCAATCTTCCCAAACAACAGAGGGCAGCGCAGCGACGCTTAGCTTTCAACCTGGTCCAGAGCGAAGTCCCCTAAGAGGGGACCTCGTCGTTGTTCCCTGGCTCGGTCGCCGGGCCCTGATCCGCATTCGTGACGCGATCAAGAATACGGATCTATCGGCTTTGAGCTTGACGGGGATCTGTTGGATCACTCAATGGACTTCTTGCCGTTCGGAACCGCGATGGTTCGCGGCGAATCCTACTCTGGACCGGCGTGCTGCCGTTGTTTGGTCTTCTAAGCTTCGTAATTTACTCAGCTATTTTTCTTTTTCGATTGGGACCCCGGGGCTTATGGTCCCGGCGTAAACATCGGCTGGCCTCCGCGGTTCGCATTTTTTTTCACCTATATGCTGTGGGTCGTAACTCTAAGTTGGCAAGGGATCCGGTGTAGTCGCCAGGCGGCTATGAAATGTAATCAAGAGAAGGATGATGATCATTATGGGCGCTACCAGTTTCAAAACGGTTGATGAATACATTGCGGGGCAAGCGGAGACGACCCAGGCCGCACTCGCACACGTGCAGAGCGCGATCCGCAAGGCGCTGCCGAACGCCGATGGAGTGATCTCTTAGAAGATACCTGCTTACAGGCTCCATGCCGGGATCGTGCTTTATTTCGGTGGCTGGAAGCGGCACTTCTCGTTATATCCCGCGGGCAGACGCCTCGTCACGGCGTTCAAAGACGAGCTTGCGGCGTACCAGGTCAGCAAAGGCACAATTCGCTTTCCACTTTCAGAGCCAGTTCCCACCAAGCTGATTCAGCAGATCGCAAGTTTCTCGTGAAAGAAGCTGTCGAGCGTGACAAATCAAAAGCCAAATGAATTTGCACCCGACGTGTTTGGCTCTCCCTTTTGCGAGCGGTTTTCGGTCAACACCAAAGGTTCACCGGCACCGAAGAAGTTTGGACTAGCTCGGCCGCTCTTATATGATCTGAACCGCAGTAGCTGAGGAGACCAACATTTAATGCGAATCTTTGCGACAGGTGTAACGGCGCGGGTGGAGGATGAGTTGGATGTGGTGATAAATTACTGCATCGCTATCATGATTTGGCTGAGCGTCGGGCTCGCCGCGCCGGCCGTCTTGGTTGCCCAATCGTTCTCGAGTGCGAGAGAAGAGGCGGATCAGAAACAAAGCGTCCCCCGGACTCCACGACTTCGATTTCCTAGTGGGTCACTGGCGAGTCCATCATCGAAAGCTGAAGGAGCGGCTTGCCAACAATCACGAGTGGATCGAATTTGAAGGGACATTGGTCAGCCAGCCACTGATGGGCGGCTACGCTAACGTCGACGACGACGTGTTTGAGGTTCCGGGCGGCGCCTACCGCGGCGTAGCCCGTCGTTTGTTCGACGCGAAGCCGCAGCTGTGGTCAATGTGGTGGCTCGATAGTGGGACGCCATCGGCACACTTAGATCCGCCGGTGAGAGGCAGTTTCCATGACGGCGTGGGAACATTCTATGCCGACGATACCTTCAACGGAAAGCCAATTCGCATAAGGTTAATATGGTCCAAGATCACCCGCACATCATGTCACTGGGAGCAAGCGTACTCGCCCCATCATGGCAAGATCTGGGAGACTAACTGGGTGCAGGATCTCAAACGAGTGCAATAATTCGTTTGCCGGCAAGATCCCATCAGAACTGGAGCTGGGCCGAAAGGATCGCATGAAAGCCGCCTTTATCGAAAAATTTGGCCCTCCCAGCGTAATTCACGATTGCAGTTTGCGGGCGAGTGCCTTCGTTGGATTCACGTGCCCCGAGAGAGGCACACTGACAAAGCCGATCTTCATAGCTGACCTGTTACGCGCTCCCAAGATAGGCCGTCAGTACTTGTCAAAGTTTCCTGCTCCAGGCGCCAAACTGCAGTGGGCCTGAAATCTGGCTGCGTGAGGCAACTGCTTCCGCGTCCATTCTCGCCACCAGGGTGTCAAGATCGAGTTCGCCGGCGTTTGCCAGGCCAAACTGCTCAATGCGCGGCAGCAGGCTCCGCAGGGTCTCGGTCATCCATTGGTAAATGAACGAGCCGGGTTCTCCGCCCACCGGAACTTCCGCTTTGATTGTGGGCCAGGGAAGCCCTGCATCCAGGAAGAGGCGTGTCAGGTGTAAACCTAAATCCGTCCAGAAACCTCCCCGGCGGAACGTCTCGGCAACTAGCATTTGCATGGTTCCGAACAGTGTCGTCTCCGGGCAGCTTCGAATTTGGTTAGCAAGGTCCATTTCGTGAAAGACAACAATTCCTCCCGACCGAAGTTGATTTGCTGCATGCGAAATGGCGGCAGCGGGATTAGGCTGATAGAGCAAAACGTATCGGCCGATAACCGCGTCAAACTTCCGGGGCCTGTGGAAATCAAAGAGATCGCTTTGAATAAATTGAATGTCTGCGCCGCGGCTCTCAAAACGCGCTCGCTCGCGAGCTTTCTCAATCACGACAACATCGCGATCGATGCCCGTTACGTGGCCTGTCGTTCCAACGAGCTTGGCGGCGAGCAGCGAGACGTCGCCCATTCCGCAGCCAAAGTCGAGCACGCGCATACCGCGCTTGAGACCGGCCGACAATAGGAACTGCTCGGTCCATTTTTCGAGAAAACTTGCCTGAAGCCTCAAGCGCTTTTGTTCCTGCGCGCTATTCCCCAGAACGTAGTTTTCGATGGAAGTGCGCACTGCGCTCGTTTCCGCGTCAGAGTAAAGCTGAGTGTCCTTCATTGCACTGTTCTCCTTCATTGACAATCGTTATGCAGAACGCTCGGCGCGGGTGGTCCTTCGACACATGGAACGGCGCTGAGGTACTCGTAAATAGCTCGAATATCCTGTTCGGTCATGCTCTGATAGACCGGCCAAGGCATGATTTGCAGCAGATTGCCATGGAAGGGAGCTGGCAGACAGTTTGTCGTCTGGCTCGATAGGCACGTGGGATGCAAGTGATCGAGGTCCGTTCCAGTTTTGAGAATTTCTCGAAATTCTGAGAAGGAACGTCCTCCCACGGGGAGCCCAGTTTTGTCGGGAGTCAGGTTGCGTGAGACGATGTGCGGCGACCCTGGTGTTGGCAGCAACGGACCGAAATCTCTTCCACCGCCCAGGTAAGTTGCGGGGTT
>JAFAUR010000697.1 GCA_019243205.1 Acidobacteriaceae bacterium
ATGTTCGCAGACGGCCAGCAGCTTGCCGCAACTTTGGCACACATGGCGTATTTGCATCGGTACCTCCGGCCCCGGTCTGCTCTTGCGGCAGAGCCTGCTTGGATTGACTGACTGTAAAAACCCATTATTCTTCCGGTCCTCCCACGAATTGCTTGAGGACCGGAGTTTCTTAGACCGGGCTCGCAATTGCGCAAGTGCCAGGCGGCTGTGATAGCGCGAGCTGTAGAAGAGACGGACGCTCAATTGTTCAGATGAATTGCTCGAAGAGGTCAGGTACTTCTGGTAATGAAAGAGCCTTATCGAACAGTTCGCCGAGTCGACGCCATTCATCGGCGGAGAATGAAAGCGGGAAGCCCGCGGCCCTGTGACGAAAGCCTAAGCGATCCAACCTTCTTGAGGATGA
Source organism: Acidobacteriaceae bacterium (assembly GCA_019243205.1). GTDB lineage: Bacteria > Acidobacteriota > Terriglobia > Bryobacterales > Bryobacteraceae > Bog-105. The sequence goes on from JAFAUR010000697.1 coordinate 404, forward strand.
TGTTCGATAGAACGCACGCGACGGCTGCCGCGCTTCTTACTGACTTCCTCCCTGATCATGCGGCACGGTGACGAGCAAATCCGCTATCCCCTGATCGTCGGCAACTCCCTCAGGAGTACAAGAGACCACACACTGACATATCTGATTAGGCGGCGAACCGGAGCACGAGCATTGTGGAGGAGTACACCCGCCGGGCTGCGCGGTGGAACTGCAAGATATATTAATGTCGTAGATGCGGTCACCTTCATCGCCACAACGTTGGGCACGCACTTGTACCGAAGTCACTGCTGACCCTGGGTCGCTGCCACTGGCGGTGTTACCAACTCCTGTGGAGTCGGGGCTTTGTGTACTGTTCGAATCTCCGCAGCCTTCACCCGATGTCTCGCTCTGATTGGAAGTTATCGAATTTACTTGCACCACAAAGTTATCGCCATCATCGTCGTTGTCCGTGGCGGTGATGGTGATGGTCTGCAACTTGTTGTTGGGTGGCCACAAAGTTGTAGGCGCGTAGGAGATCGCCAGATCGCTTGCGGCTTGGCTTCGACGGCATCGTAAAGCGGAGAGCCGCAATCGCCCCAGAATTCCTTGCCGTCGGGATTTTCGCTCCCACACTTCGAGCAGCGCATCAATTCACCAATCGCGCAGAGATTCGCAGCTCATTTATTATCCCGCCTGTCATACGACCATTCCTACTATGCTCAAACCGATTCGCACTGCGCTACGGCCTTGGATAAAAATCAGAAATTAGGGTACCAGGCAGATTGGTGGTCGGGTCGCCCCGAAAGAGTAACCTGCCTGGTACCCCAATTTCAACGATTTTGAGATCGCGTTCGCGAAGTGACATAGTGAGGTTGTGTAACTAGCTACCCTCCCGGTTCGGCCTGTCCCGCCCGTTGCTGAGCCGGCTTGCTCGGCCTGGCAAGATTTTGGGCCGTGTTCACCAGGGCTATGTGCGAAAATGCCTGAGGGAAATTGCCGACTAGGCGTCCGGCACGCGGATCGTATTGTTCGGATAAAAGACCAACCTCATTACGTATTCGGAGTAATCTATTGAATAGATTCCGGGCTTCATCTTCGCGACCGATCAGCAGGTAGGCATCAACCAACCAGAAGCTGCAAGCCAAAAAAGCGCCCTCTCCATGCGCGAGGCCGGTTTCAACTTCGGCAGGATCGAGACGCATCACGAAGCCGCCGGACAGCAGTTTCTTCTCGACAGCCCTGACGGTGCCCCGGATTCGAGGATCCTCAGGCGGAAGGAACCCCGTTGTGGGTAGCAACAAAAGGCTGGCGTCGAGCCACTGCGAACCGTAGGACTGCACGAAGCTGCCGAGCGCTTCGTTGTACCCTTTGCTGCAGACGTCGTTGTAAATCTCCTGGCGAATTTTCCGCCAAAAATCCGCTGGGCCATCCAGTCCGAATTCCTCAACAATCTTCACACCTCGATCGAAGGCCACCCAGGCCATAACCTTGCTAAATGTAAAGTGTCTCGGAGCGCCGCGAATCTCCCAAATACCTCGGTCGGGTTCGCGCCATATCTTGGCGAGGTGGGCTAGGAACGCCTGTTGGACCGCCCAGCCATCGGCGCTGCTGGCTAGCCCGCCCCGATGTGCCTGATACAGCGCGTCCATGACCTCGCCGTAAACGTCGAGCTGAAGCTGATCGTGTGCCCCGTTACCGATGCGTACGGGCTTTGCGCCTTCATATCCTACCAGCCAGTCTACTTCCCACTCAGTCAGTCGCCGCTCACCGCTAAGCCCATACATGATCTGCGCTTGTGGCGGCACGCCGGCCACGGCGCGGAGCAGCCAATCGCGCCACGCGCCCGCTTCGTCGTAATATCCTGCGTTCATGAGCGCGAGCAGCGAGAGTGTGGCATCCCGCAGCCAACAGAAGCGGTAGTCCCAGTTGCGAATTCCCTCAAGCGTTTCCGGTAGGCTCGTAGTGGGCGCGGCCACGATACCGC
>JAFAUR010000891.1 GCA_019243205.1 Acidobacteriaceae bacterium
GTCCCCACCACGATTGCCAGCGGCTGTGTCATCATGAACCACGCCTTGGCGCGCGTTCGGTCCGCGTAGCGAAACCAGTGTGAGAGATATACGATCACTCCGGGAAAGAAGCCCGCCTCGGCCGCACCCAGCAGAAATCGCGCTGCATAGAACTGCCCTCGGCTGCTGATGTGAACCAACGGCAGCATGCCGATCAGTCCTGTCAAGGCAGCGATAACCCCCCAGCTCATCATGATCCGGGCGAACCATTTTCGGGCGCTCCAGCGCTCGACAATCAGACTGCCTGGGACCTCCAGCAAAAAATATCCGAGAAAGAAAACGCCCGCGCCGAATCCCACAACCGCATCCGTGAAATCAAGTTCGCCTTGCATCTGAAGCTTAGCGACGCTGAGATTCGCCCTATCGAGATACGCAAGCAGATAAGTCAAAATCAGAAACGGCAGAAAACGTCTCATCACGCGCCGGCGCGTGCGAAATGCTATATCCTCAACAAGACCATTGCTGATGATTTCCGGCATGCGAGAAGCTGCCATTATATTTCCAGCGATTTCGGAACATCCATGCCCACTGAACAGCAAACTGAAACCTACAAACTTTACCTTGCAGGCCGCTGGCTGGCCACAGAGCACGCCATTGAGGTCGTCAATCCCGCTACAGAACAGGCCTTTGCCCGAGTCTCTATAGTTGATCGGCAGCAAGTCGCGGAAGCTCTATCCACTGCCGAGAAAGCGTTTACAAAATGGCGCTCGCTCACCGCAAAGGATCGCGGTACTTTGCTGCACCGTGTAGCAGACGAGGTCCGACGGCGTCAGGACGAGATCGCGCGAACGATCACTCTCGAAAACGGTAAACCCCTGGCGCAGAGTCTCGGCGAAGTCGCCATGACGGAGGATCACCTCCGCTGGTTTGCAGAGGAGGGGCGGCGTGCCTACGGCAGACTAATCCCGAACCAGGTCACGGGCAAGCGCAACCTCGTCGTGAAAACACCCATCGGGGTCGTCGGCGCGATCGCACCCTGGAATTTCCCACTCGTTCTCGCCGTACGCAAAGCGGCTCCGGCTCTCGCGGCCGGTTGCACAGTCGTGCTGAAGCCGGCTTCGCAGACCCCCTTGTCCTCCATCCTGTTTGCGGAATGTGTCGAAGCCGCGGACATGCCGCCCGGTGTCTTCCAACTTGTCCTCGGCGACGCCCGCACAATCGCGCGCGAGTTTCTGGAAAATCCCATCTGCCGCAAGATCAGTTTTACCGGCTCCACGAGCGTTGGTCAGGAGTTGATCCGCGGAGCCGCGCAATTCATCAAGCCGCTCTCCCTGGAACTCGGTGGACTCGCCCCGTTGTTGGTCTTCGAAGATTGCGATCTGGATAACGCCGTCGAGCAAACCTTGATCGCCAAATTCCGCAATACGGGCCAGTCCTGCATCGCTGCGAATCGCATCTACCTGCAGCGAAATATCCGCGACGAATTTCTTGAGCGATTCGTGGCCGGTGTCAAGAAGCTCAAGGTCAGTCCGGGCCTCGAGCCCGGAGCCGATATCGGTCCTCTCATCAATCGGGAAGCGCTGGACTCAGCGCTCGCGCAAATCGAAGACGCCGTGCGGCACGGCGGAAAAGTTCTCTGCGGCGGCAAACGCGCCGATAGGCCGGGGTTCTTCTTAGAACCCACCATCATCGATAACGTGACTGACCCGATGCTCTGCACGCAAGAGGAAACTTTTGCTCCCGTGGCGCCGATTGCGACCTTCGACACCGAGGAAGAAGCGGTCATGCTTGCAAACCGCTCGCCTTTCGGCCTGAGCGCCTATGCAATGACTCGGGATATCGGCCGCGTCTTCCGGTTGAGCGAGCGTATCGAGGCGGGAACACTCGGCATCAATGATGGAGCACCATCAACCAGCACCAGTCCGTTCGGCGGGGTCAAGCACAGCGGCTGGGGACGTGAGCTCGGCTCCGAAGGCCTGGACGCATTTCTCGAGACAAAGCATGTATCGATCGGCGGTATCGACGACCGCCAGTAGTCGCAAGCAAGAATCTCGGAAGCATGCGTGACGTTCTGATATCGGAACTAATCGTTGGCCCTGCTGTTGACGCCCTCGCCGAGCGCTTCGACGTCCTGAGTCTACCGGACCTTTGGAAAAACGAAGCTGCATTGCGAGCGCAGATAGGACACTTTCGCGCGCTCATGGTTCGCAACCAGACGCCTGTCACCGCGGAACTCATCGCTTCCGCTCCCGCCCTCCTGATTGTGGGCCGGGCCGGGGTGGGTCTGGATAACGTCGATCTGCAAGCCGCGAGTGCCGCGGGCATTGTGGTTAGCTCCACGCCGGACCAGAATGCGATCAGCGTGGCTGAGCTTGTAATCGGATTGATGCTTTCGCTCGTGCGATCGATCCTGCCGGCCGATCGCGACACGCGAAACGGTAACTGGGCGCGTCATTGCTTTGTAGGATCTGAGCTTTACGGCAAAACACTAGGAATTATCGGGGCGGGGAAAACTGGATATCTTACTGCCCGGCGTGCGCAGGCCTTCGGAATGAAGGTACTCGCATCCGATCCTTATCTGACTCCGGACAACATTCTGCTGCGCGAACTGCAGGCTGAGCTGTTGGATATCGACGAACTCCTGCACCGGGCCGACGTTGTGTCCTGCCATGTTCCGGCCACTCCGGCAACGGTCGGCATGTTTGATGCGGCACGCTTCAGCCGCATGAAACCGACAGCGTTCTTCATCAACACATCCCGAGGCAAAATCGTGCGCGAGGCAGATTTGGCAGCGGCGTTAAAAGCGAAAATTATCGCCGGTGCCGCCCTCGACGTGCGTGAGAACGAGCCCCCTGAACCAGGCGAACTGGAACTGCTGCCAAACGTGGTTTTGACCCCGCATATTGCAGCCTTGACGGTCGAAGCGCAGGAGCGCGTGACCAGCGCCATCTGTGACGACGTCGCACGCGTACTGGAGGGCAAGCCGGCCCGTAATGCCGTTGCCGCGAGGCTCCCGTCGCGGCCTCACTGTTAGGCAAAAAGGTGATCCAAAAACGTTCGATCTGAAACGTGACTTCTCAGCTGTTGCCTGCGAACCACATAGTAGAAATCTGAATTTCCAGCGTGCCAGCGAGGCAGGTCACTGCCGTAGCTCGGCTGCCAGGAAGGGGGAACTCAACACGTGACACACTTCGAATCATTAAATCGATCCTCAATTGCCCGCTGGGCGCCCGTCGCATTGCGTTTGATGGTCGGATATGGCTTCCTTCAGCATGGCGTCGCTAAACTCTCGAGGGGACCCGACGCATTCGCGACGGTCCTCGAAGCGCTTGGTGTTCCGGCTCCACATCTCATGTCATGGCTCACCATTCTCACTGAGTTGCTTGGCGGCCTTGCAATGTTCTTAGGCGCCTTCGTCACCCTCGTGAGCCTCCCCATGGCTGTGGTTCTCCTCGTGGCGATCTTTACTGTCCATTTACCGTATGGGTTCAGTTCCATCAAACTCTTAGCCGTCACACCTGGAGGCGCGAAGTTCGGACCAGTAGGTTACGAAACAAATCTCCTCTATCTTTCGGCTTTAGTGTGCCTCGCGCTCGGCGGTCCGGGCCCCTTAGCGATTGACGGGCTTCGCCGAAAACGTAATCAGCCACTGGAGCGATCCCTCCGCGGGATGTAAACGTTGCGGCGAATACACGCACGTGACTGTTACAGTCTGAAAGCATGGATTCCCGGACCATCTCCCGCCGTCAGCTGATGCTTTCTGCTGCTGCCGCGACCACGGTGAAGCAGTTGAAGCCGCAGCAAAGCCCAGGTCTCTTAACCGCATCGCTGATCGTGGACCGGATCAAAGCGCACGTGGGCATACCTTGGCGTGCGCAGACAGTGGATAAGATCGTGGCCGGCCTGCCAAGCACGCCGGTTTTGGGCGTAGCGACAACCATGATGGCCACCCTTGACGTGCTGAAACGATCCCTGGCCGGCGGGCTGAACATGGTGATCACCCACGAGACTCCGTTTTATCTGCATCAGGACAATGTCTCCGATCTCCAAGGCGATCCGACTTTGGAGTTCAAGCTCAACTTCATCCGCGAGCACAACATGGCGCTGTTCCACTTTCACGACCACTGGCATTCCCGCAAGCCGGACGGCATCGCAACAGGCATGATGCGCGAACTGGGTTGGACGAAAAACGCGGATCCCCAGGACCCCCGCCGGTTCACCTTCCCGGACATTCCGCTCGGAACTATCGCCGAGCACATCCGAGCCACCCTTCACGCTCAAACCATTCGGGTAGTCGGCGACCCGAAACTGCCGGTCAAAAAGGCCTTCGCGAGTTGGGGCTATATCAGCCGTATGCCGGGAATTGATCAGTTTCGCGAACCAGGTCTAAACCTGTTTCTCGGCGGCGAAACGCGCGAATGGGAGCTGGTTGAGTATGTCC
>JAFAUR010000679.1 GCA_019243205.1 Acidobacteriaceae bacterium
AATCGGCGTAGTTACCGAATTGATCAGCTAAGCCTGCCTGCAGCATCTCTATCCGTGCGTGATCGGCAATCAGTTTAGGATAAAGCCACCAATTGGGGCTGCCAAACAAATAGAACTTCGGATGTGCCTGGAGAAAGTCGTCGTAATTCATCACTTGAGTTCCGAAGAATGGAGCCGAGCCGATCATCATTCTCTCCAGGAAGCTGAAACCCATAATCCGAGCGGCAATCTGTTCGCTTGAAACGTAATATAACCGGTGACGCAGCGCGCGATCTCCATACTGAGTGAGGTCCATGAATTCATTCGGGCCCGCCGCCACGATTGGCAAATTATCGCTGCCGGCCGCGCTTGGAACGCGCTTGATGCCGCCGCCGCGCGAAAGGTTCGTCCATTGCTCGTGCGCGCTGTTCAGATCGTAATATGCACGATGCGCGAAGACGCCCCCAAAGACCAGCATCGCTGCTACAGCAGGTCCTTTTCGGCCGGAGAACGCCAGCCAGATTCCCGCCGCTATCAGCGCCACAATCCCGATCATGCCGGTCGCTGCATACCGATTGAAAAAAACGTGAGTGACCAACTTGGCCAAGAGAACAGCAAGAACCGGCACGATTGTCAGGCCAAGAATCAATGCAGCATCTGGCGCCAGTTCCTTCAGCTTCGAAATGTGGACAAAGTCTGCCGTCTGCCGCGGCCATAGGATTCTGTAGACCAGGTAAATACAATTCAGCGCGATCAGCGCAACCAGGCTTGGATTTAAAAATTGACTCGCGAAATTTTCTAAAGAGCCATAAAGCGAGGGGCGCGCATACCAGGCAAAGGGGAGCCCCGAGTTGATGCGAGTGGCAAGGATGACGGGAACCAAAGGGATCAGGACCAAGAAGGGTATCGCCAAAGCGAGCCACACGGAAAAGTCAGGCCTGCGTCGCCTATATGTTCGAACCAGTTCAGCGAATGCGAACGGCGCGATTAGAACCGGGGAAAAGTAATGAAGGCTGAAGGCAGCTGCCAGTGATATGCTCAATCCAAACAAAGCCAGCCTGCGCTTTTCTTCCATCACGATACTTTGCCAACAAACTGCTGCCAGCGCGGCGCATCCCATTACTAGTGCATAAGGACGCGCTTCGGTGGCGTACTCCCAACATCCGGTCACTCCGGGGATCAACAGAGCAATCAAGCCATAGAGCCTGGATGTGCGTCGGGCAAGAAACCAATACAAGCAGGTGCAAAGCAAGATATAACCAGCAAGGGACGGAGCCCGTACACCAAAAGCATCGTTTCCGAATAAGCGGACACATGCTCGAGTCACATAGTGGTAAAAGGGAGGCTGATTATCCGCGCCCGATTTGCAGACTGCCCAAATATCCGCGCTGTTCGGCAGCTTCGAAATCAAAACGCTCATGATTTCGTCGAGCCAGAGCGGCTTGTACCAAGCCTTTATGACTCCGATGGCGACGATTAGCGCCAGCCATACTAATGCAAGGTAGAGTGATCCGCGTTCCAACTCTGAAAGGACCCGGTCGAACTCGCCTTTAAATACGGGCAGAATCTGCGGAGCACGTTTGGATCTGGCGATCACAGTTGTCCAATTACCGAAGTTTGGTTGCGAGACATTTTAATCGTTTAATGCCCATCCGGCAAAAGCAATTACATTTATATACCTTAGAGCTTCTGCAGGAAAAGTGCAATTCACAAATGGAATAGACCAGTTCTATCCACCGCACTGGTACCCCGGAACATAGCGCCAAATGTAGTAGGGCGGTATAGTCAGGGAGAATGACGGAGAGCTAGGCATACTCCGTTGTATTTACTTTTTCCGTAGGGCCCGCGTAATTCTGTCAATGCGCAGCCCTTATAAGGAGCGGCGAATGTCGAGCATACCTTTCAATTGCGTGAGTACCGTTGGCACGGAAATGCAGTATATTCAGCGGGCCTTCGCAAATCTTCATATCTGCGGAGATGGTCTGTTTACAAAACGGTGTCACACGCTACTCGAGACCGAAGTAGGCACCCTAAAGGCTCTTCTTACCACTTCCTGCACTCATGCCCTTGAAATGGCGGCTCTTCTCTTAAACATCAAACCAGGGGACGAAGTCATCGTCCCATCCTTTACTTTTGTATCGACCGTAAATGCCTTTGTTCTGCGCGGAGCAAAGCCGGTATTTATTGATATTCGGCCCGACACCTTGAATCTCGAGGAAAACAGTCTCGAAGCGTTGATTTCGCCCGCAACCAAGGCAATTCTTTGCGTACATTATGCCGGCGTCGGATGCGAGATGGACACTATCCTCCGAGTTGCCTCGCGGCATGGTATTCCAGTGATTGAAGATAATGCCCATGGTCTATTTGGCCGTTATCGGGGCAAACCTTTAGGAAGTTTTGGCTGCTTGGCTACGCAAAGCTTTCACGAAACAAAGAATTTCAGCTGCGGCGAAGGCGGCGCAATACTGATTAACGATCCCGAATTAATCGATCGCGCGGAAATTCTGCGGGAAAAAGGAACAAATCGCAGTCGTTTTTTCCGTGGCCAGGTCGATAAATACACCTGGGTCGATCTCGGATCCAGCTATCTACCTTCGGATATACTGGCCGCTATCCTTTTCGCGCAACTGGAGGTACGGGAAACCATCCAGGCAAAACGGCAGTTGCTATGGAACCGGTACTTTGAGGGTCTGATGAACTGGTCTTCAGAAAACGATGTGATTTTGCCGACCATCCCTGCACATTGCGAGCAGACGTACCATATCTTCTACCTGCTCTTTCCCACGCTGGAGCTTCGCCAGGCCATGATTCAGCACCTGAAGCAGCGAAACATTCTGAGCGTTTTCCATTACGTCCCCTTGCACCTATCTCAAATGGGACTTGGGTTTGGCGGTTGGCCCGGTCAGTGTCCGGTAACTGAAGAAGTCAGCAATCGGCTCCTCAGATTACCCTTGTACAGTGGACTGTCAGACGCCGACCAGGATAGAATTCTCGAAGCGATTTATGAGTTTGATTTCCTCGGAACTAAGCCGGCATTCAGGACCGTCAGCGCAGTCGCTTCCTGAAGACGATCGAAACAAAATCAGAGACTTAGATTTGCCGAAACGGCTTCTCATGTTTTTCTCCCGAACCTCGCTTCTCTTGATCACGATTGCGTTATGCGCATCGGCTTCGGCCAAATCAAAAATCGATGGTGATTGGCAGGGTTCCATAAATGCAAATAACCGGGATTTCCCTTTTATTTTCCACATCAACGTGGGCGGCCAGTCCAGTGTAGACAGCCCCAGCCAGTTCGTTCACGGCGCGATCCTGGTAGTCAAGTTGGACGGCAATAACGTTCAGTTAGCCATGCCTGGCGCCGCTGCGGAATTTAATGGCACGCTGGAGAAATCACAGATTGTCGGCGTCTTCAAACAAAGCAAAGAGAGTTGGCCTATGACTCTGACGAGGGTCCCGAAAAAGAAGAGTGGCAGTTAAGTTCTACCTCGAGAGTCACATTCAATAGAACCAATCCCCTCTGGGTTCCCGCGAAAAACCGAAAAGGGGTCCAAGCGCCAGTTCACTTGGACCCCTTCAGGTACGATCTTTGGTTCTAAAGCCCGATCACCGGCTCGCCGTCTGGCGGGGCTGCCTTGCTGCCGTGGCCAGTTCCTCATCTATCACATCTTTTAGCTGATCGTAAGTTGCCGCGCCCCCGATAAAGCGGCCGTTAATGAAGAAGCTGGGCGTGCCCTGTATGCCGAGATCGTTCGATTCCGCAATCTGGGATTGCACCACCCCGGCCTGAGAGCCCGAATCCAGGCAGCTGTTGAAAGTCGTCATGTCCAGCTTAAGCTTTTGGGCCTCTGCCTTGAGGTCTGGCACCGCGAGCTTCTTGTCAGCGAAAAGCTCGTCATGGTAATCCCAGTATTTGCCTTGCGCACCGGCACAGCGCGCCGCTTCCGCGGCTTTCTCTGCGTGCGGATGCATCGGCAAAGGAGTGTCTTTGTATGCAAAGGCAACCTTGCCCTTATACTCCGACTGCAGCTTCAAAAGCGTTGGGGCCACCGCCTGGCAATACGGGCACTCGTAATCGGCATATTCAATAACCACAACCGGGGCGCTCTGCTGTCCGAGCACCGGGGTATTCGCGAGAGCGATCTCCGCGCGTGGTGTGGGTAGGCTAACAACCACGTTGGCCTGGCTTCTTAGCGTCTGAATGTACGCTGCTTTCGCCTTTTCGAATCGCGTCTGCCGGATATGCTGCAGAATCTTATCGTGCAGCGCCTCGTACGACTCCCTCGTGTCAGCGCCCTCGTAGTAGACGTGCAAAGCCTCTTCGCTCGGATCCTTTGGCAGCGTGCTCCTCACGTGCTTATCGAGCAACTGCTCGACCGTGAGGCCTTCTTTTTTGGCTTGCTGCTGCAACAGGTAGTCGTTAATATAGTCGTCGAGAATCTTCCGCTCCTGACGATAGAGTGCGTCACGAGGTTGAAATAGAGTGCGAGCGCGGCTCTCTTCGAAGTCCCCAAGCGTAATTTTTGTGCCGTTGACATCCGCGATGACGGTTTCCGGCGTTACGGCCGAGTTATTACCAACTGACGCCGAAAATGCCAGGGCGCTCATTACGAAGGGAGCGAAGGCGATGAGTGCTCGTGATTGCATGAGTTAAGAACTTCCTTTCAAATTTCAAATGAAAACGAGATCAGAAAAATGATTTGTGCTGTGCAGAGACCACTATAATGCAAGTCGCGCCGGATACCAAGGAGGGTCCTCGGCACCGGCGCGACTGGGTGTACTGGGCTATGACTTTGTTTGTAACTAACTACAGGGCCGGAGTCGGAACTCCCAATCCGCCAGACTTTCTGCAGCCAGGGCAATATGCGCCGCTCCCCTGATGGACCGAGATGCCGCAATCGCTTCTCAGCCGGTTGAATTCACCAGCGCTTAGATTGCCCGGCTCAAACCGGGTCTCGGTTACGAGTGCTGGGTTAGAGGCAGGGCCGACATGCCAGTGGGTCGACCAAGCTAACAGCCCTGCTCCAATAACGCCATTCGTAAGGTCGGGAGTGGGGCAGGTGTCGTTAGCATTGGTGAAGGTTGCGAGCAGCTTGACCACTGCCGACCAGTTACCTGCTTTGATTTGATTAAAGGCGCCTGGGGCGGGGTTGCTGAGCAGGGCGTTGGGACCGAGGAGCAGTGACCAGGAATCAAGCTCGTTGGGCGTCGTCAGACAAGTACAGCAGGATGCGAGTTCCTGATCCGGAGAGTAGACGTAGGCGTTTACGCAAAAATCGCCCACCCCGTTGCCTGGAATTGCTGTACCGTCTCCGATTTGCCATCCATCGTTTACGATGTTGATTACCGCATCACCGATATCCAGGCGAGACACGTAATTCACTTGGAATGGACCATCGTTGGCTTGTGCGAACAGCGTTGCCGGAACGGCAAGCACTGCGAGAGAACAGATCGCTTTGAGAAGCATAGGATGTAGAGGAACCTCCCACAAGGAAAGTAACACGCCCGGAATACCTCCACAAGGCTAAACTTGCCGTATCCGCCGTGGCCTAACGCGTGATCTGCCCATGCGTTATTAAGATCGTCCGTCAGTTCACGTTGAAGTCACATTGAGGGATAACTGCCCCAACGCACAGGGCACTACAAACGCAAAATCGCGCCGGATGCCAAGAAGACTCTCGACACCGGCGCGAGTAAGTTCAGCAGCGACGATCCAATTGTTATAAAGCTGGCGACGGAGCTGCCAAACCGCCAGATTTCCGGCACCCGGGGCAATATGCCCCGCTGCCCTGATGGACAGAGATGGCGCAATCGCTTCTCAACCGGTTGAGTTCACCAATGCTGAGATTGCCTGGCTCAAACCGGGTCTCCGTCACGAGCGCCGGGTTAGAGGCGGGGCCGACATGCCAGTGGGTGGACC
>JAFAUR010000874.1 GCA_019243205.1 Acidobacteriaceae bacterium
AATTGAAATCCGAGCCGGAGCGCCGCCTGCCGGGACGGCTCGTTCACAGAGTCACACTTCCATTCATACCGACGATACCCGAGACCCTCAAATGCATGGCGCGCCATCAGGTACATCGCTTCGGTGGCGGCCGCTGTTTTCTGGAGCCGCCGTGAGAACAGAATGTTGCCCACCTCGATGACGCGATGTTCGGGTGTAATCCGCATGTAGGCTGCAAGTCCGAGGGCGAGGCCGGAGTCGGTATCCACAATCGCGTACAACTGGGGGTCGAAAGCGGCCGTCTTTCGCCGGAGATAGTCATCGAATGCTTCGCGCGTATCAAACGGGCCTTCGTGCAGGTAGCGCCAAAGGTGTTCTTTGTCAGCGCCGCAAGTGTGGAGGAAGAGCGCTTCACCGTGCAGCAAAGGGTCGAGAGGCACGACGGCGACGTGTTTCCCCTGGAGGCGAACGCGGGCTGGCGATTTCGCGGGCGCCGGGTTCGCGAGCAAAGAAGTCAATCGAACCTCATCCTGCTAGTTTAAGAAGTTATCTTCGGGTTAGATGGCAAAGCAGCATGAGTACAGATTGACGACGACGTGGACAGGGAATCGCGGCCAGGGGACCGCGGATTACCGGGCATACAGCCGCGATCATGAACTGCGTGCACCAGGAAAGAAACAGGTGCTGCCTGGCTCGTCCGATCCCGCATTTCGCGGCGACGGTTCGCGATACAACCCGGAAGAGCTTCTGGTCGGATCCTTGTCCGCGTGCCACATGCTTTGGATACTCCACCTTTGTGCCGACGCGGGGATCACGGTGACGGAATACACGGACGAGGCGAGCGGCGTGATGCGCGAGCAAGCAGACGGCGCAGCGGAATTTACGTCGGTTACTCTGCGGCCGCGCGTCACGATTACGGATCCTGAACAGATCGAAGAGGCGCAGGCTTTGCATGAACGGGCGCACCAGCTGTGTTTCATCGCGCGCTCTGTGAAGTTCCCGGTCCGGCACGAACCGGTGACGGTGGCCGAAAACAGGGCTCCGAAAACAAACTCGTCATCGGACGCTGTTTAGTGAATTCGCTTTCCGTTGGTTTGTTGGGCAGCTGGCCCGACCGAAACCAAACGGAATCAAAAGAAAGAAATGCTTTCCTTTGCACAATACTGCGAGTAAGATAGCTCCAAGCATCCGATGGCGAGATCGAAGCTCCCACGTCTGCACGCTGAAGAGCGGCGTCGCGAGATCCTGAGTGTTCTCGGGCAAAACGGGCGCGTCACCGTGGAGGAAGTTGTAAGACGTTTCGGCGTGTCGGCAGTGACCGCCCGCGGGGACCTGGATGCGCTGTCCGCAAGCGGAGCGCTGGTTCGCTCACATGGAGGGGGTATCAGACCGCTTGATGCCGCGCCGGAGCACCCCTTGAAGGTCAGGCAGGGCATGCACCACGACGAGAAGGTGCGCGTGGCGCAAGCGGCTGCCCAACTGATTCGCCCCTTGCAGACTGTGATTCTTTGCACCGGTTCTACATCCGCAGAACTGGCGGCGCAGATTCGGCGCGCGCACGCCGAAAACATCACCGTCATTACATATGCGCTGAATATTGCCGCGATGCTGGCCGACTTGCCGAAGCTTTCGCTGATCATGTTGGGAGGATTCCTGCGCCACCCGTCCACGGCCTTCGTCGGTCCGCATGCCGAGCACATGATGCACTCGCTGCACGCCGATCACTGCTTCATGAGCACGGTGGGTGTGGACGCGGATTTCGGTCTGACAACGCTCGACATCATGGAGGCTCAGCTGAACCAGCGCATGATTGCCTCGGCCGCGCAGGTAACGGTGCTGGCGGACTCCAGCAAGTTCGGTCACCGGAGCCTGTGCCGTATAGCCGATTTCGACTCCATCGATCGCGTTATTACGGATGCCGGCGCGCCGGAAACGCAACTAGAGAAGTTGCGCAAGCGAGGGGTGGAAGTCGTGCTGGTGTAAGCAATCCTGCACTTTATTTTATTTCCCTTTACTTTCTTTTTACTTCGTTTTCTCTTGACAGCGCCTTGCGCTCCTCTTACAATTCCGTCAATGCGATTTGTTTCTGGGGTCGGATCCTCGTGGATCCTGGCGATTGTAAAGAAAGGAGCGTCATGAGGACGAAGATTTTTGAGAATCCGGCGCGGAGTGTGTACGCTCCCGCCCTTATCATCACCCTTCTGCTTGTTTTGGCTGCGTCTCGTTTGTGGGCTCAGGAGGTAACCGCAGCCATGAACGGGGTGGTTACGGATCCGTCGGGAGCTGCGGTAGTCGGAGCCAAAGTTACGGCCAAGGATCTCGACCGTGGTACGGCTTTTCCGACCACGACAGACAGCAGCGGTTTCTATAATCTGCCGCGCCTGCCCGTCGGGCGGTACGAGTTGAGGGTGGAAAGTCCCGGTTTCCAGACGGCGTTGAATCCTGAGCTGGTTCTGCAGCTGAATCAGAATGCGAAGGTGGATTTCTCGCTCCAGGTGGGAAACGTCAGCGAAACGGTGGAGGTGACAAGCGCGCCGCCGATTCTACAGACGCAAGCCACGCAGCTGGGAACCGTGCTGGACACGCGCACAAACGTGCAATTGCCACTCGCGACGCGCAACTATGTACAGTTGACGTTGCTCGCGCCTGGCACGGTGACGACCAATCCGCAGACGTTCACAGGCGCGCAATCGACTTTCAACGGCGGACGCCCGTTAGTGAATGGAAACCGTGAGCAGACGAACAATTTCCTGCTCGACGGTATGGATAACAACCAGATTTCGGAAAACGCGGTCGCCTACACGCCCAGTGTGGATGCGATTCAAGAGTTCAACATGATCACCCAGAATGCCTCCGCCGAATTCGGCAACTTCATGGGCGGCATCATCAGCGTGAGCGTCAAGCGCGGTACGAACTCCTGGCACGGGAGTGCCTTCGAGTTCTTCCGGAATGACAAGCTGAACGCGAACAACTGGGGGAATAACTTCAACGGACTGCCGCGCCCGCTCCTACGCTGGAATGAGTTTGGCGGGTCGGCAGGCGGAAGAATCATCCGGGACAAGCTGTTCGTTTTCGCGGATTATCAAGGTTCACGATACGATCAGCCGGCGACCAGCAGCGGGTTTACGGTGCTAACCAAAGCGGAACGCGCGGGAGACTTTTCCCAACTGCTGACATTGGGAAAACCGGTTCAGCTCTACAACCCCGCTACGAAAACGCCGATTCCGAATAACAATCTGGCGGCGGCCGGGCTGCTGAGCCCACAGGCAGTTGCGATTGTGAACTCGTCTCTCTACCCGCAGCCGGTAAATGGAAACCTGACGAACAACGCCGTAAACACGCAGCACATCAACACGAACCAGAACCAGGGCGACGTCCGAGTGGACTGGAACTTGTCCGACAACGATCACCTGTCGGCGCGCTATTCGCAGGCTCATATCGAGAATCCGACGACGAACAGCTTTCCGCTCATTTACAACTCAAATAACGTGTATCCGCTCTACAATGGCGTGATTGATTACACGCGCACATTCACTCCCACATTCGTGAACGAAGTCCGAGCGGGAGTGAACTACACCCCGATTGTCACCGGCACGCTTTCCGGCACTGGTATCAGTGCAGGGAGCGTGGGTATTCCGGCCGTGCCGAGTAACATTCTGCCAGGCTTTGTTTTTAGCAGCGGGAATCTCAGCGTTCAACCGAGTTATATCGGCACCACCGCTTTCGGCAATCCGTACATTCTTCAGTCTTTTGCAGATACGGTGATCCAGGCTGAAGATACGGCCGTCATCACGCGAGGCACGCATACCATGCGGGCGGGATTCCAGTTGTTCCGGGACCGGATCAACACTTACTATTCCGGCAACGCCGGTATCGCCGGTCAATTTGGATTCAATGGTCAGTACACCCAAGGGCCGGCTTCGGCTTGTCCTGGTCAGAGCGCGTGTCCGATTGCCCCCGAGGCCGATTTCATGATCGGAATGCCTTATAACGTCCAGCACGGAATTACGGAGGGCGACTGGGGCCAACGAAGCTGGGTTTACGGCGCTTTCTTCCAGGATGACTGGCGGGTGGCGAAGAATCTGACTCTCAACCTGGGGCTGAGATGGGAGTTACACACTCCGTGGATTGAAGTCCACAACCGTCAGTCGAACTTCAACCTGGTGAACGGTGCGTTGGAACTGGCAGGAGTGGGCGGCAACAGCCAGGCACTGTACAACCAGTACAACGGCGTTACCAACTTCCAACCACGCATTGGATTCGCGTTTAACGCAACGCCGAATACGGTGGTGCGGGGTGCTTATACGCTGTCGAACTTCCTCGAGGGAACGGGGACAAATCTCCGCCTGACCCTCAATCCGCCTTTTGGCTCTGAGCACAACGTCAACTACACTCCCGGGCAGCCTTCGTCTACGCTGGCTCAAGGCTATACGATCTTCGGCGTTGATAATCCGAACAACATCAATTACAACGGGACTTCTCTCCGGGTCTGGGATCCGAATTTCCGGCCAGCGGTATCGAATCAGTGGAATTTCTCGATTCAACGTCAGTTTGGAAATTCGCTTACTATGCAGGTGGCGTACGTCGGGCAGAATAATGATCATCTGACGGTGCCCATCTGGGGTTCGCAGTTGTACAAACTGCCGAACGGGACGAACGTACCGGCGTATTTCAGCGGCAACCCGACTCTATTGAGCCAAATCGGGAACGCAAAACTCACCAATACCAACGGCGTGCAGAACTATAATGCCCTTCAGGTTTCGGTTCAAAAGCGGCTCGCCAGCGGCTTGGAATTCCAGGCGAACTATACGTGGTCCAAGTGTCTGTCGAATGCTGTCGGTTACTACGGTGGCTATGGGCAGGCTGTCGGGAACTGGTATTACTGGCAAGACACCTATGACGCCCAGCGGAATTATGGACCTTGCTACTACGACGTGACGCACACGTTTAATGGGTTCGTCACTTATGACCTTCCGTTCGGACACAACCGTCCGTACGGGAAGAACGTAAACAAAGTCGTCAATGCGATCGCGGGAGATTGGTCAGTGAATGCGATCGTGAACTGGCATGGCGGTTTTCCGTTCACCATCGATTCCAGTTCGGACTTGAGCGGCACGCATAATCCGAATCAACTCGCCAGCTGCATCGGCACTCAGCACGTATTTGGAACTCAGAACGTCAATCCCGCTTCGGGAACTCGGAACGGTTATCAGTGGTTCGATCCGACCGCGTACGCGAACGAGTTTCCAAATCAGTTCGGGACGTGCGGTGTTGGAACCATTCGCGGGCCCGGTCTGCATACGGTGGATCTCAGTCTGACCAAGCTGTTCCCGTTCACCGAACACCAGAACCTGGAGTTCCGGGCAGAGGCGATCAACGTTTCGAACACGGTGATCCTGAACGCGCCGAGCACGACGATCGGCTCGTCTCTCGGACAGATTACGAGTTCACAGGGAGAGCGCAACATTCAATTTGCCTTGAAATATAACTTCTGATTCCGGGCCAAAGGCTCGATGGGGAGTGATCGAAGCTCGATCACTCCTTTTCTTGCGTTATGCTCCGTCCACGCTGTAACGGCCGGCGCCCATCAGGATTATGGCCAATGCCCAGGCGAAATACAGCAAGGGCAGTTCGCCGTTCCGTGGTCCTACAAGAGACATTTTGTGCACGAAGACGAAAGCCGCGGCAGTATTGATAGCCACGATCAGAGCTGCCCAGCGGGTACCGAGTCCGATCACAATCAGCAAAGACGCGACGAAGTCCGATAAGAGCGCGAATGCCAGAGTCCAGCGCGCACCGATGTGAAGCGGATCCGGGAAATGCGCGGCCATTTGCGAGAAGCGAGA
>JAFAUR010000319.1 GCA_019243205.1 Acidobacteriaceae bacterium
GTTCGAGCAGGTATTGGTCTTGAAGGGCTCGGAACGCGCTCGCACGTTTTCATAGAAATAGCAGTTGTCGGCGTGGAAGAGCGCGCGATCGGTCACGGGGCCCGAGAGATCGGCCGAGAAGCCGCAGCGGGCCGCATAGACGAGATCGACCGCATGGATGACGC
The DNA here is from genome assembly GCA_019243205.1 of Acidobacteriaceae bacterium. Taxonomy (GTDB): domain Bacteria; phylum Acidobacteriota; class Terriglobia; order Bryobacterales; family Bryobacteraceae; genus Bog-105. The sequence continues at coordinate 165 of JAFAUR010000319.1, forward strand.
CCTGGTCATCGAAGCCCACCTCGTAGTCGATCAAGAAATCGTGCCGTTTGCCGGTGATGACCATGTCATCGTCGCGGTCGGGCCGGCATTTGACGGCCCGGCCGAGCCTCTTCGCTGCGAGGGCGGCAAGGCAAGCGAATAGATTGCCTTGCGTTTCCTTCCCGCCGAATGCTCCTCCCATGCGGCGTACCTCGACGGTCACCGCGTGCGAGGGAACGCCAAGCACATGGGAAACCATGTGCTGGACCTCGCTCGGATGTTGCGTCGAGGAATAAACCGTGACGTCATCATCCTCGCCGGGCACGGCGAGCGCGACCTGGCCTTCCAGGTAGAAATGCTCCTGGCCACCCACGCGCATCGACCCTTCGAGGCGCCGCGGCGCGGCACGAAGCGCGGCCGCGACATCACCGCGCTCGAGTGTCAAGGGATCGGTGACGAAATTGGTCTTGGCGCGGCGCGCCTCCTCGACGGTGACGATAGGCTCGAGATCTTCATAGGTCACTTTGGCTTTGAGGCAGGCGCGCCTTGCGGCCTCTCGGGTCTCGCCGACGACTGCGAAGATGGGTTGACGATGGTAGGAGACGAGATCGGCCACGAGCAACACTTCGTCGTGTTTGGCGGTCGAGCTCATGTCGTTGACGCCGGCGATATCGGCGGCGGTAAGCACGTCGAGCACGCCCGGGGAGGCGAGCACCGCGTCGAGATCGAGCGAGGTGATCTTCGCATGTGCCCGATCCGAGAGGCCGAGATAGAGATGGACGGTGCCAGCGGGCTCCGGGAAATCGTCGATGTAAAGCGCTTCGCCCGTCACATGCTTATGCGCGGAATCATGCGCCATGGGCCGATGCATGCGGGATGTCACCGCACGATCCGTCGGCCTCCGAGGAGGCGCCGCTTTCGCGGCGTGAAGCGCCCCTCGTTCCGAAGCCGGCCTGTCGTCGGAGGAGGATCGATCGACCATCCTTCACAATCCTCGTGCGGGTGGAGTGTCAGCGATTGTAGGCTGAATAACCATTTTATATATAGTCGTCGGCCGGTTCGTGTGCTGGCTGGTCCACAGTGGTACCCGCGGCCGGCGCGCCGAATGGCAACGTACGAAGGCGGAGGGAGAGGGACGATCAACCTTCAGTGAATTTATATCCGTGGACTTCGGTCATTTTCACCGGGCGAAACGGGAAATTTTTCTTCAGCGCTTCCTCAACTTCTAGGTCTTTGATCCATTTGTGGCCTATGAAGCACCACAAGATGTCGAAGTGCGTTCCGTCCTTCGCGATCATTACGCCGATACATTTTGATAGCCGCTGGTCATACTTGTGAAGCCGTGTGAAATTTTGAATTCCGCGAAGTCGAACATCCTTCCAATCCGGAATCTGTGAGACCTGCGATTGGACCGGTATAAACACAAATCCGCAGTCCGTGTCCGGAACCGCTATACGATATGGCCTCGCAAACTCATCCTTCTGAACCTTCTCGATACACAGGCGAATACGTTCCTTCACCTTTCGCCATATCGAGCGTGGGAGTTTCGCGAATTCAATGAGGATGTCGTAGTAGTCGTCGCTAAAGCCCGGAACGGAAAGATGGTCGTGTAGTTCGCGCAAAAATGGGGCGAGATCCCATTCGTCAGCATCTTCCACAAGTCTTCGCAAATGCCTGGCAGATTCTATAGTCGGTGTCACATCAGGATCGCCTCCTATAAAGTGCCCAGCGATCGCTGACTCCGGTAAGGTGGCAGTGACCGGAGCAAAACGCCTTAAAACCATCTCTCGATATCTAAAATAGCGAGCCACTTCTTCCGGCACTCGCAGGGTGCGGGATATCTCCAGATAGTCCCGTGCGTCAACAATATGAATGAAGCCGGCCGACCTGCTGACATGGTGTCGAACGCCCCGGCAATCGGTAGGCAGTGTCCTTGCTCCCATGTAGACGACAATCTTCAGGATATCGGCAAATGTACTCGCAGCGAGATTAAATATGTGGCCGCGCTCATTTGAAACGCGGATTTCATCGTAGGTCTTCAAGTAGCGTAGGGTATCCCGTACTTGTTTCGTCGCTTTTCCGAGCACTTTGGATCGAAACCAGCAACGTTCTGCGGCCTCGTCACTACTCTGCTCCGCTGAGCGCTCCTTAATTTGGTAGACGATTAGCACGTCACCAAGCATCACGACTGCGTCGGCTAGTTCGATCTCGCTCGACGAAGGAGGCGAAAATTTATTTCGGGAGAACACAAACTCTTCCAGGAAAAGCAGGCTATGCAGCTCCTTCGATATGAAGGACTGCACGTCTGCAGTTGGTCCATTCATCGTGGAGGCTCATATAGCTGGAAAAGCCTTATCTTCGTCTAGGTGAGTCGCAACTTCTCGCGATTCGCGCCCGTGTCACACGGTATTATACATCTTCAGCATATAGGATTGCACGAAGGGAACGTACCAGTACAAGCCGCCGCTGGCCGATCGTCGTCGTGTCAACGCATCCTTCGCCGATAAGCTTGTAGAGCCCCGCGCGCAGTGTCTCCCCTGTTCCATATCATATTGGCCTAGCTTGTTGAGGCGCTATTTGGTTCCGCTCTCATGAGTGTAGCAAATGCCCGCTTTGCTGCCCGGAGTGGATCGGTATCGAGTATGAGCCCTTCGAATATTTCGTCTTGGGGGATGTCCCGAGGAAGCCGCGTCATATCGGAAACGAGGACCGCCGTCGCTTTGCAAAATCTCCGTCGAAATTCGATGAGATCATTTTTAGATTGTTGGAGCCCGTCGGTCGTGTAGAAAATTCCATCGCGGAGCAAGATCGCATATTCCTGGCCCACCCTCTCGAAATTGAAGTGCCAGTCAATAAGGGCTTCGCCGTCTCGGTATTGAGGATGTCTCGGTTTACTGACGTGATAGGGTTCTACGTCGAACAATTCCTCCATACGAACGGCAAATGGAAGCCAAAAGCCGTCAGGATGCCCAAGGTGCAGCGAGCTTAGATAATCTCCAGCATTCAATAAATGCCGGGCCTTTATCCTTCGCCGGCGCTTCTCGTCCTCACTGATTTTTCGCCTTGGTTCTTCGTAGGAGAGCATATGTTGTAAGGCAGGTACGTAGACGCCATTCAAGACGTGCGTCCTTGATGGGGTGTGGCCTCTTTGAGTCGCTATAACCTCGGCAATCTTTCCCAATAAGTCTAATGCTCCCTGCGTCGCGCGCTTCAGAAAAGGCATGAGGGGGGTAAGGGTGAGACCGGGCTGCATGAATTCTCCCGGTTTGCGAAGCTTGTGCAAATGGATATCGCCCGTCGACATAATTGAAAATGATGGAGCCACATTGTCCGTGAAAATGTTGATGTCAAACCGATGGTGCACAAGCTTATCGCGGATACTTCTCAGCTCAACGAACCAATCTTTGTGCTCCACGACGAATTTAATGCTTTCGGGAACGCGCGATGGATTGTCTTCGATCCAACTGATCAGGTCATTGAATGATTCCTTGGGAACTTGTCCCTTCTTTCTTTCCTCGATGCAGAAGGTGTGAATGATAACCGCGATGACATCGCAAGCTGACCGGAGATACATCAAATAGCTTTCGGCTAGCATCGAAATTGAGAGCAAGTCAGGCGTACCCATTCTTACGGGCGCCGTCTCGACTAGCCACAACAATTGGCCCGCTATCGTAGATAGCCCAACGAAATCGTGGGCGAGCGAACATCCAAGCTGCGACGATAAAGCGGCGCTTGGGCCGTTAAGATCTTGCTCGACGAAATCGAGCAGAAGGTCGGATAACGGTAGTAGAAAGTCATGTTTCGTTAGTCGCTGCCCGGGTTTGAGCGTGACTATCTTGCCGAGTGCTCTGATCATCTACTGACTACGTGGCCCGCTAGGGGACCGGCAATGCGCGTTTCGATCTGCGGGGCGCAAATCTCGATGGCAAAGCGGCGCAGGAGGTTTTGAGCACAACGCATGCGATAGCGCGCGGAAGCTCGCCAATCGTCCAGCGGTTTGAAATCCCGCTCGAGCGCGGCCGCGGCGCGA
>JAFAUR010000389.1 GCA_019243205.1 Acidobacteriaceae bacterium
GACGTTTCCGTATGTCGTCTGATACAGCGGAGTGCCGCGAGGCGCCAGGGCGAGTGTCGCCCGATCGTTCAGACCCGTGACCGTGAAGGGTTGGTTCATGAGATTGTTGCCCTTGAGCGGCGGATTGATGTCACACTGCAACCCATACGTCACGGTCAGCCGAGGCGTGATTTTCCAGGTGTCCTGACGATGGAGTGACAAGTTATTTGAGAGCAGTGTGACAGCTTGAAACGCGGCCGGCTGGACAAACGACGCCGTCCCGGAGAGTGCCCCTCCCGGAGCGGCGGTGACTGCCGTGAACTGCACGAACTGCCGGTAAGAGAAGGGACTGCTGAAAGGGGACAACCAGCGATAGTCCACGCCGAACTTTACTTCGTGGCCACCTCTTATTAGCGACAGGTTGTCAAGAACGTTCACCTGCCGCTGCTCATCGGTGCGTCCCTTACCCTGGCCGTACTAGCCAACGCCGCTGATGGAGAACAAATAAGTGCTATCCGTGGACGAGAAGCCGGAGGGGAACAGGAGTGAATCGGGCACCGGCACAGCTCCGCCAAATTATCCACAGTGAACCTCGTGGCAAGTCTCTGGATACTGTAGTTCACCAGCAGATCGTTACTGATTGCAGGCGTGATCAACGCTGTCATGCCGATCGTCCCTGTGTGGATAGAGAAGTCAATCGACTCCGAGTTGCTCAGGGCCGTGGCAGTAAACGTAGCGCCGCGCTCACGCACGCTCGATGGAGAGTAGTTGTAGCGGCCAAACAGGTTGAACTTCGGTGTAAAGGCGTGATCAATCCGGATGCTGTAAGCATCCAGCGATGAAGGATTCGAATAGCTGCCATTGAATTGTGCAAAGCCTGAGCCGAGTTCATTCCCGTTCTGAATCGGATACGCGTTTAGGAAGGGCTGAACCCCCGCGGGAGCCTGCTGCCGCGACGTGTTGTCCGGAACGGCACTCTGTCGCGTTGCCGGTTGACGCAACCGCAAGCCTTCGTAAGAGAAAAAGAAGAACGTTTTGTCTTTGAGAATCGGCTCGCCGAAAACGCCGCCGAAATCGTTCTGCCGCTCCTTCGGTTTCGCCAGATTATTGAAATTCACAAACCAATCGCGAGCGTCGAACCTCGAATTACAGCAGCGTGTGGAACGAGGCCGGCGCATCCCTGGATTTTTCGATCGCCCCGGCGTTCTACCAGAACACCTGGTTCCGTTTGTCATGCGGCGCCGTTCTCGTATTGCTCGGCGCGCTTTACCAACTGCGGGCCCGGCAATTGGCACGACGATTCAACATGCGTATGGAAGAGCGGCTGAATGAGCGCACACGCATCGCGCGGGATCTACACGATACCCTGCTGCAGAGTTTTCAAGGATTGCTGATGAAGTTCTCCGCGGTGACATACCTGATCCCGGAGCGTCCCGACATCCAGAAGACACTTGAGACCCTCGCCGAACAGGCCAGGCAGGCTATGACTGAAGGCGGCAACGCGGCGCAGGGACTGCGCTCCTTCACGATCGTTCGCAACAACCTCGCCCAGGCGATCAGCGCGGTCGCAGAAAGTCTCCCTGCTTCTCAAACCGACCGGAATCGTCCCGAGTTTCGTCTGAGGGTGGAAGGCGAATCAAGGGATCTCGCACCGGTTATCCGGGACGAGGTCTACCGAATTACATGCGAAGCACTGCGCAACGCATTCCAGCACGCGCAGGCGGGGAAGATCGAAGTAGAAGTTCAGTACGAGCGACGGCAACTGAGGTTGCGGGTCTTGGACGACGGAATGGGGATTGATCAAAAGGTTATTCGCGAAGGCGGTCGCGCCGGACACCACGGCCTGCCCGGGATGCGGGAACGCGCAAAAATCATGGGAGGCAAGCTGGCCGTCTTTAGTAAACTCGATTCCGGTACAGAGTTGGAGCTGACCGTACCCGGCTCCTTGGCATACTCGAAATCGCCGGTTGCGCGCCCATCGATGTCTGCGGGGCAAGGCACTGGATGACAGTCCCCGACGCAATCCGGATTCTAATCGTTGACGGCCAGGCCTGCTCCGAAGCGTGATTGCTGCGGCAACGGCGATTTTCGGGACATGAAGTACGGACGGTGTGGAGGTGGTGATGGACGAACTCCTTAGCAGAATTCTCCACGCCCATGGTGGCATGGATCGTTGGAGAGGGTATGAAAAGGTCGAGGCGACGATAGTCAGCGGGGGTGGCTTCTTCCCGCTGAAAGGAATGATCCAGGACGCAACGCCGCGCCGTATGACGGTATGGCTGCATCAGGAACGCTCGTCCGTGTGTCCGTATGGGAAACCTGATCAGCGTACGATGTTCACACCGGAGAGAGTCGCAATTGAGAAGCTGGACGGCACATTGGTTTCGGAACGACATGCGCCCCGAGACTCGTTCGCCGGTCATCAGATGAGTACGCCTTGGGATGCTCTTCATCGCGCCTATTTCAATGGCGAAGCGCTGTGGACGTATCTCACTACGCCCTTCCTTCTGGCGATGGAGGGCGTACGTATCGAAGAAGTCGAACCGTGGCGGGAGGGCGCCGAAACGTGGCATGTATTAAGGGCACAATTTCCTGGTTCCATAGAGACGCACAGTCTCATTCAGGAGTTCTTCTTCGATACCGATTTACGGTTGCGTCGCCACGACTACAGCGTGAATATTGCGGGCGGTTTTCCAGCCGCCCAACTCACGTCAGACTATGTCGTCTCGGACGGAATTCATTTGCCAACCAAGCGCCGCGCCTACACGCGCGGGCCTGACCGCAAGCCGATTACGGAAATGCTGATGGTTTCCATTGATATTGGTGAAGTCCGGTTCGTGCATAGGCAATGAACCTGGTGCGCAAACTCAGCGACCGGCAATTGGCGGGTCGCTGTTGCGGGAGTTCACGCCTCCCTTTTCGCTACTGCGGCACCTTGCGATCTTTCGGCTGGCGAATTCGGACCAGACTCCATGGTTGCTGTTTGACCTGATCGGTGAGTTGGTCCAGGTTCTCGGTCGCGACCCGTAGGTTTTCTATCGTTTCGCCGATGTTCTGGTCGTTCGCGCTTACCAAAGTCTGAATAGTTTTCATCGTGCTTCTCGCCTGCTCGATTGTGGACTGCAGCTGGGCCAAATCCTGCCGGATCGGGTCGCGCAGTTGGTCAATCGTAAGATTGACGTTAGCGATCGTCGCGTCTGTGTGATCCACAACAGGCCCGACTTTCTGAATTACCGAATCGGCATCACGGGTTGCCCACAGCACTTGGTCCGCAATACGGTCAATTTTTGGTGACTCGACAGCTATAAGCGAGTTCACTTGCTGCAGCATCTGGGCTATTTGTCGGCGATTCGCCGGGCCAGTCACCTGGTTTAGGTTGGCGAGCAGCGTTCGCGCATCCCCGGAGATATCCTTTACTTCGCCCTGCACCTGAGTGATCAGCCCTTCTGCGCTGTCGGCGATTGTGGCGAGTTTTCGAGTCATATCGTCGATGCTCACGGTTTCCTCAGAGCGGATTACCTGCCCCTCTTTGAGTCGGGGCGCGTCATTACTACCTGTGGTGATGGAAACCGCCGGGCTGCTCATCAGACTGACGGATCCCAGCTTAGCCAACGAATTCTCATTGACCGGCGTTCCTTCCTTGACTTGCAGATCAACTTCGATGCGGGTTGGATCCTCCCTCGAAGGTCTCACGCTGGTCACCTTGCCCGCCTCAATTCCGCCGAACAAGACGCTCGTTCCTGGAGCGACACCGCCTGCATACCGCAGGTATGTCCTATAGGGAGTAAAGTGATTGCCCCACTGATTGTTGCCCACGTAATAAACCGTCGCGGACAGCAAAAGCAGACACACAATTACAAACGTTCCGACTTTGGCTTCTACACTCATTGCAAGCCCTCCTTCAAGTACCTTTCGAAATAGCTGTCGATTACCGCGTTTTTGACGACCTCGTCTGGGACACGATCGAAAAACTGGCGGATGCGAGGGTGATTACTGCTCCGCAGTTGGTCTTTGGTGCCCACCTCAATTAGTGATCCCTGGTAGAGCATCGCCATTCTGTCTGCAATTCGGAATGCGCTTGGCATTTCGTGAGTCACCACCACGAGCGTCATGCTAAAGGCATGCTTCAGGGCCAAGATCAATTCATCCAGTTCCGCCGCGACAATGGGGTCGAGACCCGCTGACGGCTCGTCGAACACCAAAATCTCCGGATCGAGCGCAAGAGCTCTCGCAATTGCCGCACGCTTCTTCATGCCTCCCGAAAGGTCCCGTGGGCTGTGGCTTCCGAAATCCGCCAGCCCGACTACCACCAGCTTCATCCAAGTCATCAAGCTGATGGTTGATTCGGCCAGCTCCGTATGCTCGCGAAGCGGGAGTGCCACGTTATCTTCGACGGACATTGAATTGAAAAGCGCAGGATTCTGAAACGCGACTCCGATCGAGCGTCGGATCCTTTTCAGATCCTTCTGCACGGAGGTTGCGAGATCGATCCCGTTGACCAAGATGCGGCCAGCCGCTGGCCGCTCCAGGCCTATGATGTGGCGCAGCAGGGTGCTCTTTCCCGATCCGCTGCCACCCAGCAGAACCATGGTCTCCCCGCGTCTGACGTCCAGGTTAATTCCGTCCAACACACGACGCCCGTCGTAGCTGACCACCACGTCTTTTACGGAGATCACCGGATCGATTGTGGTTTCCTGCATAGGTTTATTTCCCGACCAGATAGAAGATGGCTGTGAATCCCAGGTCGGCGAGAATGACCAGAAAAGTAGATTTGACAACAGCGGCCGTTGCTGAGCGGCCCACTGCGTCTGGCCCTCCGCGCACGCGAAAACCCTCCAGGCAACCCACCTGCACGATGATTGTGGCGAACGCCAGGCTCTTTATCAATCCTGTCACCACGTCCCGTAACGCGATCGCCTGAACCACATCTCGCAGATAGACGCCCAAAGCCATTTCCGTGCTGAAGCGCATGAAGAGCCAACCAGCCAGAATTCCGGAAGCGTTACTCAGGATAGTGAGACAGGGCAGCGCGATCAACATAGCCAGATACTTTGGCGCAAGCAAGAATTCGATAGGGTCAAGCGCCATGGTCCGCAAGACGTCGATCTCCTCGGTGACGACCATGCTTCCGATTTCGGCAGAAAATGCCGAGCCGGAACGTCCGCTTACTGCAATAGCGGCGAGCAGCGGCCCCAATTCCCTCGTAAACCCAATGCTCACGAGATCGACGACGAGCTTGATCGCGCCAAATTGGCGCAACTCCGAAGCGCCCTGCATCGCAAGGATGAATCCTGAGCACATCGCCATGATTCCGACCATCGGAAATGCGTCCACCCCGACGGCCAGCATCTGTCGGATCACTGATCGCCAACGGTTTCGATTCCCGACGACCGGCAGTACCTGTCCCAAAGAGCCGGCTGCCGCGCGTAACTGCATGGTGAGCCCGCCTACATACTCAAGGTGGCGTAGAGTCGAGTTGCCGAGGTATTCCAGGACGGAAGTAATCATTGAAAGTTGCCGCCGAGTCAGTCCTTCATTTCGGTACGTCGCCAGCGACCTCATTGAACAGTGGAAGAATCCGCATTGCCTCGACGAGGTAACGCGGGCGGTCGCGGAGTCCACTCAAACAAAGCGTCTTCTTTTTTGCGCGGGCTTCCCTCAGAATCTCGAGCAGCACTGCGAGACAGGACGTGTCCACATACAGGACCTCGTAAAGGTCAACCGTTAGGCTTTCCGAGTCAGCCGAATCGAGATGCTGTACGAGAAGCTGCCGCAGAGCAGGAGCGGAGTCAACAGTGATTCTGCCGGAGATCGTGATGATGCAGCTTTTCCCCTCGCATCGCAAGGCTGTCTGCATCCCGGTACTTCCCGTCACTGTGGCGTTTCGTCGATGGAAATTCAAAGGGTTTCAAAAAGTATGAGCGAGACAGAGTTGCTTTTGTTGGGGTAACAAGAGCGGGACTGGATCGGTTACCGTGGAAAATCGGAACCCACTGAGCTATCTCGATGCGCGGTGGATGGCTTTCGTCGGAACGATCGCCACGCTCCGATGGCAGCAATGCCTCGCAAAATCGCCATATCGGGATTGAGCCGCGCCGGTCCACGCTGGATTGAGTCCACATAAGCCAAGAAAGTAGGAAAGAAAGTGAATTCAACGCGGAGGGTGTTCCACTCATGCACAAATAAGGGAGTTGCAAGTGTGCGATAGTGTTCAGCCTGGAGAAGTTTCCAGAGATCCTTGGAAAGGTATCGCAGCTCATGCAGAACGAATGCGAAATGGACAATCGCCAGGTAGCGAAGGACACCAGAAGTCAACTCCGGCGACATCGACACCTCGTCCTTTGGATTGAGTCGACTGATCCATTCTCGTACCGGAAACGACCGAAGTATTTCGTGATAACGGCCAGCAATCTCGAAAAATATCTGCGCGTTGACTTGCCGCCGATAATTTCTGACCGCAAATGCCAGGCTGAGCACTCCAAGGATCAGCGTCCACAAAGAACCGTAGCGAATAAACGACTCAAGGGTCATAGCGGAGATGCCAGTTCACGCCCTCGGCAATATTCGAGCGAGGCGCGGAGAAGCTTTCAAATGAGAGGAGCGCGAGACGGACGGCTTTGTTGGCCGTCAGGCACTCTTGCCCACTCACTCAAACAAAGTGTTCATTTGTCTTCCTCTCCTCCATAGGAGTTAACTGCGATCGCAACATGACAGCACCTATCGCAAGATTCGAAGACAAAACCCTGATTGAATTGACCGTGGCAGGCCAGAGTGAATGCTTTTCGGTTCTGATGGATCGTCATGGAAAAGCGGTTCGAAAGTGCATCGGCGCGCTTGTAAGGAATCGATCGGATGTCGAAGACCTCATTCAGAACACTTTTCTAAAAGCCTGGCGCGGTTTACCGACGTTCCGCTTCGAGGCCAACTTTCGCACCTGGCTTACAAGCGTAGCGGCGAATGAAGCGCTGGCTTTACATCGGCGTGGACGCTCCAGGCCCTTCTGTCTGCCGATAACCAATCTCGAAAACGTTCGTTCCTGGGGCGAATCTCCGGAACAAACGCTGGCCCGCTTGGAGGCACGCCTAACCGTTCGCCGGGCCATTGCCGGGCTTCCAAACAAATATCGAGAAATCCTGACTCTTTGCGATCTCCAGCAGCTCACCATCCACGAAGCAGCGCGACAGCTGAAATCGAGTACCTCTCTAGTGAAGACCAGGCTCTTCCGCGCTCGCCACATGCTCGCGAAGGCGCTCAAGCAGGATGCAGCCGGATTGCCAGCCATAGTGCCCAAAACTGACGGAAGCTTAGCAATTGCCGGGAAGTCATTCTTGAAATGAGGCGGGAGGAGTCTCGTTCTGCATAGAAAACAAAGGTTTTAACCTCGCCCTTGGATTTGGGCGGGAAGATGCCTCATCGGAGATGTAGCCAATTAGGGCTGCTCTCCAATGGTCAACGAATCGATCCCAAACAAAAGAGACGTAAAAGAAGATACAGTCATTGATGGATTCCTGGACAATCCGAGCCAGGAGTCGTTCGCCGCACTGTTCAAAACCTTCGCGCCGCAACTTGTTGCCTTCTTCCGAACGCGTAGCCGTGAACTCGCGTTAGCCGAAGACTTGGCGCAAGAAGTTATGCTTACGGTCTACCGCAAGGCTGGGCAACTTCGAGATCGCGCCTCATTTCGCCGATGGGTTTTTAAAATTGCGCATAACGCTCTTTGCCGGCACTATGACAGGCGGACTCGGGAAGTGGAGACTGTGAATCTCGCAGATTTCGATAATCGCTTATCGACAGCTTCTCATAAACCGTCCGGAACGCATGGCTTCGAGTTTCGGGATTGGATGGCTTTGCTCGACGCCGGCGAACGCGAGGTCATGATGCTGCGTTTTATCGAGGAGTGGGAATACCACGAGATAGCAGCCATTCGAGGGACCCCGATCGGCACTGTCCAGTGGAGAATCTTTAACTCGAAGAGAAAGCTTGCGAAGCACCTGAAATTGCACCATTCGGAGAAAACGTGCCATGCCGCGCGCCAGGCAGCCTGAAAACACCCCGGGAAGGAATAACAAGACAATGCTGTACCCCACTTTAGATCCGACCAGGTCAGGAAATCGGGCCGAGGAGCTAAAAGCGAAGCTGCGCGGTTTGATTATCGGTCAGAACGAGGCGCTTGACCAAATCGTCGATATTTATCAGATGTACTTGGTCGGCCTCGCGACGCCGGGGCGCCCGATCGGGACCTTCCTGTTTTTGGGGCCAACCGGTTCCGGCAAGACCCGAACGGTGGAGGCTACGGCAGAGGCGTTGGTACAGAACCCACGCGCGGTGATCAAGATCGACTGTGCGGAGTTCCAACATAGCCACGAGATCGCCAAACTGATTGGTTCCCCTCCAGGCTATTTGGGACATCGCGAGACACACCCGATGCTCAGCCAGGAAGTAATCAATGCGCATCATACGGATACTGTGAAGATCAGTTTGATCCTGTTCGATGAAATCGAGAAAGCAAGCGATGCGCTGTGGAACCTGCTGCTCGGGATACTTGACAAGGCGACGCTGACTTTGGGAGATAACCGTCGGGTAGATTTCTCTCAATCAATGATTTTCATGACCAGCAACCTGGGTGCAAATGAGATGGGCGCATTAATGCGTCCGAAGCTCGGGTTTCACGCAGCAAAGCGAGGAACTCCGGTCGGAGCCGACGAGAAGTTGAATTCAAAGATGTCAAAGACTGGTATCGAAGCGGCCCGGCGGAAGTTCACTCCTGAATTTATGAACCGCATCGATAAAACGGCGGTTTTTCAACCGCTTGGACAACCCGAATTGCGGTCCATTCTCAGTCTGGAGTTAGCACAGGTTCAACGACGCATCCTGGAAATGCCAGCCGGCAAGCCGTTTGGGTTTCGCACGACCGATACGGCAAACACGTTCCTGTTGACCGAGGGCACCGACATCAAATATGGAGCGAGACACTTAAAACGCGCGATCGAGAGGCTGTTAGTGCATCCTCTATCGAATCTGATCGCCACGGAGCAGATCAGTGCCGGCGATTTCGTTGAACTCGACTACAGGGGTGAAGGGACACTCACATTTTCGAAGATCGGCGAAGGTTTGTCGTTGAAGAGAATGGTGAGCCTGGTCGAAAATGGCGGGACCGAATACGCGAGTCTTGCCAAGGCTGCCTAGCCTAGGAACTTGTTCAAAAAAACTTCTCTGAACAATTTTCGCTGGCTAAACATTTCTGGCGATGATTGTTTCGTGCGCGACGATGATCAGCAGCAATGCGGAACGTTCAGCTACGTTTCTGGATGAGAGGGTTCCGCAGGACCATCCTTTACGGAGCATTCGCAAGTCCGTGGACGAGATCCTCCGATCCATGGCCAAAGAGTTGGATGGGACGTATGCCAAGAGTGGCAGGCCTTCGGTTCCACCAGAACGGCTGCTCCGGGCGGTATTGCTGCAGATCTTTCTATACCGTACGGAGCGAACGAATGCTGATGGAGCAGATGAACTATGACCTGCTGTTCCGATGACGCAGCCAAGCCATACCTCTCGGACGAGCATTTCACGGTGGATGGCACGCTGATCGAAGCGTGGGCCGGCCAAAAGAGCTTCCAAAAGAAGGATGGAGGGGGCGACTACCTGGGCCACGACATGATCGTAGACGCGTTGGCGACGCAAGCCGATGGAATCGCGGAGCGCGATGCAGCCCGTAGTCATGCTTCATCGGAAGTGGCGCAACCGGCTACAGCATGGACGGCGCGGGCCGCTGAGCTTGGGCGCCGACAACGCCTATGATACGCGGGACTTCGTCGAGACAGTGCGAGCGATGGGAATACGGCCGCACGTGGCGCAGAACAAGAATCGCTCCGGCGGCAGCGCCATCGATGGCCGGACGGGGCGTCATTCGATTTATGCAGTGAGCGAACGCAAGCGGCCGTTGATCGAAAAGGCGTTCGGATGGATGAAGTAGACGGGCGGCATGCAGAAGACCCGATTGCGCGGATTGGCGAGAGTCGTGAGTCATGGACCGGATAGGCAGCCGCAGGCATCCGCTCAACGACGCAAAGTGGGACCACGTAGCTGGCCATCCCCGTTGCTCTCACACTCCACGAGATAACCAAGATTAGAAAAACGCGAACTGGCCGCGCTCTAAATTCTAAAGCGCCCTCAATTCGACTGACTCTGTGTGTATAAGGATTAAGCAGCCAGTCGTTCTGCTGTTGAAAGTGGACGAAAATACATTTGCTGAAGAATTTGCGTTCGGTAATGCTCAGCCGTATCGAATTGCCGGACCGCTTCGAAGGCACTCAGAGGACCTACCAGCGGTCCGATCCAAATTACTTCTAAGCCGCGTGCTAGCGCAACGCCTGCCATCATCGCCACCTCGGGAGCAGCTCGGTCGTTGTTTTCGCAGATCACAACCAATGAATCACACCTTTGTAGCTGTTCGACGCTCCTCACGTTCCATTGATCTTTGGACTTCGATGTCAACAGGCTGGCTTGGCCCTCGTGCCAAGTTGAGCGGATCCTAAAGCCCGCGGATTTCAGGGTCCACTTGATATCCAGCAGCGCTTGCGTCCGGTCTGCAGCTTCCAAGTAGACGGTATGTCCAGGCATGACGATAACCTCCGGGGTCTCACCGCAGATCTTCGGGGCTTCGATACCAGGGGACATGTTGTCGGCGAAGACGGACAGGAACGAATATCGCGTCCCTTTCGTCGGCCTCTGGGCCGGTGGTCGCGTCAAGGTCAATATCGTCTTGCATAAGCGCTTCAAACCAAGCCTGGCATTGCTCATCGGCCCATTCCGAAATCTGGCAGCAGCTATACAGACCGCATTCAAATTCCTGTAATAACCCGAGAGTTTTCGCGTCGGCAACTATTTGAGAATTCGTGCGTCCGCAGTTCGTACATTTGTCGGGCATCTGTTACTCCTTATCGCCGCCTGAGAGCTCGGATTACGGTGTTCATCACAATTCGTTGAGTTCGTTGAGTCGGCTCTGGAAAGACAAGAGCATTTTCGTAACCAACCAGGCAACTAATTAGTTCCAAAACACCGCCGTGCTATTAGACCATTACAGCCGGCCCTTTAGCAGCATCGAGTTCGCCAATTGTCAAGAAGTCGGCAACCTCGCACGCACCTGTTTCCTCGTAACTCGTAGCTAGCATAGGCCGCTTATTGTCTCGCCGTTTGGACGCTCACATGCCTTGCTATTCAGAGACGACTCGACCTGCTAAAGCACCTTGAAGATCTATATGGCCCAGCCGGCATGTAAAACGCGCCTGATGGTACTACTTGCCTCGCTGATGAATTCGTTGTGCTGGTTTCCTTGCCCATCCGCGGCACAGTCCGGATTGGATGCGATGAAGAGAGGTTCGGTACGGGGCATCGTTTTTGTGGCTGATTCCAACGGAGATCGATCTATAGTGCCCGACGCGACGGTGAAGCTGATCGGTGGGTCGGTATCCATGCATACGATCAGCGATGAGCGAGGAAGTTACAACTTCACAGCCGTAGTCCCTGGGGCGTACCAAATCGAGGTGAAGGCTCCGGGTCTCATTGGCTCCAAGTTATTAAAAGTTGTTTCGGGCACGGCGCTCGACATTCCTGTCCAACTCACAGTCCAAGCCATGAAGGAATCGGTGGCGGTCACGGCAAGTGAGCCAGCAATCTCAAAACAATCCTCCGACGAAACAGTCGTAAACAGATCCCAGGTCCTGAATGCTCCGAATAAAGACGATCGTTTCGATAGCTTGCTGCCTCTGATCCCGGGAGTGGTCCGTGGACCCGATAGCCTCATCAATATGAAGGGTGCCCGTTCGTCACAGGGCGGTGCGCTCCTCAATACTGCGAGCGTGACTGATCCCGCGACGGGCAACATCGCGATCAATCTGCCAATCGATGTTGTCGAATCCGTCAAGGTAATCGCCAACCCTTACGATCCCGAATACGGCAGACTTACTGGCGCTGTGTCGAGCGTGGAGACGACGACCAGCAACTTCAACGCTTTCCACTTTTCCATACAGAATCTGCTCCCTCGACCGCGAAAGCGAAATGGGGACTTCGTGGGACTTGAATCGGTCACACCGCGGCTCACCCTCACTGGACCTCTCGTGAAGAACAAGATTGCCTTCACGCAATCCGTTGAATACCGGTTTGTCCGGACACCGGTCTCAAGCCTGCCGCCACTCCAGCGCGACATGAAATTAGAGGGATTCAACTCGTTCAGCCAGCTTGATGTGAATCTGACCGAACGCCAGTCGTTAACGGCGTCGTTCGCGCTGTATCCGCAGAAGTTGAATTACCTGGGTTTAAATACGTTCACTCCACAACCTTCGACACCGGATCTTCCATCAGCGCGGTTACATGGCCTCTATCCAGCATCGCTTCACGACCGGGCCCGACTCGTTGCTCCTTTCACAGTTCAGCTGCAAGCGCTTCGATGCCGACGTGACCGCGAAGAGCAATGATCCTTATCAGCTTTTCATTGAAACCACCGCGGGAGGTTTCTTTAATCGCCAGCAGCGCAATACTTCTCGAACGGAGTGGCAAGAGATTTATCAATTTGGCGCACCTAACTTTCTCGGCTCACATGAGTTGAAAGCCGGCATCGACTTTTCACATAACGACTACGATGGACGCACACAACTTCTGCCAGTAAGTATCATCGGGCTTTCAAGTCCCCCGTTTGAGCGCATCGACCGGGTGCCGCTGAACATTGCCTGTTTTCCGCTTCTCCCGGATCGCACGATTTTAAATCTCGGTTCCATGGGCCAGGCTCTTGATTCGACACCGTACGTCAATACGATCACCGGCGGTCTCCACAACCCGCGCAGCGTGGGTTGGAACGTCGAATTCGACCGGGAGGTCACCTCCGCTCTTGCGGTGCGGGCGGCATTGAGGAGCGCAACACGGCTCGCGATTTCGTAATCACGCCGGAATCACGGTCCAATCATGGAATCCTCTCGCTTTCAAACAGTGGCAGCAGCTTCTATCGCGAGTTTCAAGTGAGCGGTCGGTACAAGATTCGGCGCGACACTCTGAACGCCGCTTATGTCAGATCAAAAGCATACGGAGATCTGAACGACTTCAATCAGTTCTTCGTCAACAGCGCCGTAGCAGTAATCCAACCGAATGCACGCGCGCGGCTGCCTTTCGATGCTCCCAACCGATTTCTGTTCTGGGCGTCTGTCATGGCAGCTACGATGCAAGTCTTTCTCCGGGGGTCACGGACCTGCGAAAAAGCTAGGTTGGGGATTGACTCTGCTTATAGTTCTCGCGGGGGTTTCTCACGTTGTAAAAACTTGGGCCTGGCAGTTGACACTCGTTGATGAGAAGGACAAGATTTCGTTTCCACGCCTGCTTGCACTCCCGCTCGCGGCCGACGCAGGTGGCCAATTCGGAATAATCGGGCAGGTATTCGGAGACAGCATGCGAACCTCACTCCTGAGCCAGCGAATACCCGCCGCGTGCGCCATCTCATCAGTGACTCTGGATCGTGGACTCTTTTCCGTCACAGGCACACTGACTAGCACAATAGGCGTTATTGGAGTGTTGCTCGCACTCCCACTTTCACATGCCTTGCGAGTATACGGAGGTGTATTTTCGGTCGCATTGATAGGTCTTCTTTCATTTATTGCGTTGGCGGTGCGAAAACGCTGGCCAGTGTTTTCGGCGACTGCGCGAAGATTGGGGAATGTGCGGTATTTGAACCGGCTGGTGAAAGGAAAGCAGTCGCTAATCCAGTCCGTTGAGAATAAGCTTCTCGACTTCCATCACCATACACCCGCAGCGTTTTGGATCAGTTTGACACTCAATTTTGCGTGTCACCTCATGGCAGTGTTGGAGGTCGGTTTGATCCTCTGGCTCATGGGGTTAAAGATCGGCGTCTTCGGCGCACTCTTAATCGAAGCTCTGACGAAACTGGTGAATGCAGCAGGCACTTTTATCCCAGGGAATATTGGAACCTACGAGGGTGGGACCATCCTTATCACTAAGATATTCGGCCTTACTGCCGCCGCCGGCTTGACACTAGGATTCTCAAGGCGATTACGGGCGCTGTTCTGGACGGCTGTTGGGGGCATTTGCGCTCTCATGCTGCTTAAATCGAAAGAGCGGAGCATTTCCCTTGATGGTACGCTCCCGCCAGTAGGCGTCGTGAAACCTGTAATATCGCTAACGGGAACTCAGACTGAGCACAAATGGGGCAGCGGTTCGTCAACGGCGATTATTCTCGCCACCGGCTCTGAAACCGAGAGTGAATTCATCTCTTCATTGGCCCGAGTCGGCACACTTCTCATCTCGCTGCGAGCTATCTTAGGAGCCCAAAAAGCTGGCGTAGGGCGAATCACGGTGTTAGTGGATCGGAACACGACCGAAGGTGGAACGCGACCTGCTGAAGACTGGGCGCGTTCCTAACGGTGTGGAATGGTTGGTGGCAGATGCAGACGTCCCACTATCGCGAACATTGAAGTCTGTTGCCGCCCAGGCCGCCAGAAATCGTCTAATCGTAATAGCGGGAGACAGAACCTATCATTCGACGTTGATTCAGAAGGCCAGCGAGTGGAATGAAAGCGGCGCGTTGGCTCTCACGACCGACAAACAGCCGTTCCTTGTTCGACGTTGCTTCTTACCCTATGCTCTCTTGGCCTTCGCCCTTCTGAACAGTACCCAGGTAGCGTTCGTTCTGTGTGCGGTAGGCGCAAATGTGGTTTGGCCCTTGCCCTTGTACTCTTGCCGCGCGTTGACCGTGACCCGCAGTTCGCCGGTAGCGACTACTGCCGCTCCAGCTTAAGAGAAGAATCCATCATCAATTTGAAGGTATGATTTCCGCTGAGGCGTAGCCGAGCATGAAGGATATCCTGGCCGGCAACTTCGCGGCGTCCCGGTGGCAACTCTGGCAGCCTCAATCAATCCGAGTGATCGACTGGAACATCGACCGTGGACTTAAACTGCCGGAAATAACAGACTCTCTTGCATCCCAGCAAGCGGACGTCTTAATCCTCCAAGAGGTCGATCTGAATGCCCGGCGAACTCGCTGTGTGAACGTTGCAGAAGAGCTTGCGCGCAAGCTTGGAATGAACTACGTTTTTGGACGCGAATTCCAGGAATGGACACAGGGATCAAAAACATCTGCGGCCTATCATGGACAGGCCACCTTGTCGCGATGGCGTCTGGCGAATCCTCGCATCATCCGGTTCCGTCGCCAGTCCGAGTTTTGGAGTCCGCGATGGTTTCTGCCAACGCGGAGCCCTTTCAGGAGCGGCTCGGAGGGCGTATCGCCTTGGTAACGGAAATCGATTTGTGGGCTAGCAGGCTCGTGGCGTACAACTTGCATTTGGAGAGCCGGGGCAACAATAACCTTCGCATTTCCCAGTTGAACGAGGTG